>NZ_JAAFYV010000010.1:0-146679 GCF_011770055.1 Rhodococcus sp. B10
GTCGCGTGTGCTTCAGGTGTCCATCGATGCAGCAGCCGACACATCACGGGAAAGACAGCCATCGGCGTCAGCGCGGAAACGAGTCAAACCACTGCATCGACGAACCATTCCAGTATCACTGCGCGGATAGTCGGACTCTGGACCGACTAGGCGCGCACGGGTAGCGCAGCTGCATCAGCTACCGCGCTTGATCCACTCCTCGAGGTGCGGCGATTCGTCGCCGATGCTGGTGCCGTCACCGTGGCCCGTGTTGACCGCGGTCTCGGCAGGCAGCGCGAACAACCGGTCTCGGATCGAGCCGATGATCGTCGGGAAGTCCGAATACGACCGGCCCGTCGCACCAGGTCCCCCGGAGAACAACGTGTCCCCGGAGAACAACTGCCCCGCCTCGGGCAGATACAGGCACGTCGACCCGGGCGAGTGACCCGGGGTGTGGAACGCGACGATGTCGGTCCCCGCCACCGAGATGCGCTGCTCGTCCTCGAGCGTCCCGTGACCGACGCCGGGGTGGGTCTGTTCCCACAGCACGTCGTCGGCCGGATTCAGAAGAATCGGCGCGTCGAGCGCGCGGGACAACTCCGGCGCGACGGTGACATGGTCGTTGTGGCCGTGGGTGCAGACGATCGCCTTCACCGTTCGGCCCCCGACGGCGTCGATGATCGGCCGCGCATCGTGCGCGGCGTCGACGATCACGACCTCGTTGTCGTCGCCGATCAACCAGATGTTGTTGTCGACATCCCACTCACCGCCGTCGAGCGCGAACGTCCCGGACGTGACGACCCTGTCGATACGCAGGCTCATAGTTCGACCACCGATCGCAGTACCTCGCCCTTGTGCATCTTCTCGAACGCGGCCTCGATGTCCTCGATCCCGATTCGCTCGGTCACGAACTTCTCGAGCGGCAACCGTCCCTGCTCGTACAGATCGACCAGCAGCGGGAAGTCACGCTCGGGCAGGCAATCTCCGTACCACGACGACTTGAGCGATCCACCGCGAGAGAAGAAGTCGATCAACGGCATCTCGAGCGTCATCTCCGGCGTCGGCACACCCACCAACACCACGGTGCCCGCGAGGTCGCGGCCGTAGAACGCCTGCCGCCACGTCTCGGGACGACCGACCGCGTCGATGACGACGTCGGCACCGAAACCGCCGGTCAACTCCTGTATCGCCTCGACCGCATCGACCGTCGACGCATCGACGGTGTGCGTCGCCCCCAGGTCCTTTGCCCACTCGAGCTTGCCCGGATCCCGGTCGACGGCGATGATCGTCGTCGCACCCGCCAGACGCGCACCCGCGATCGCCGCATCGCCGACGCCACCACACCCGATCACCGCGACCGAGTCACCGCGCGAAACGTTGCCGGTGTTCATCGCCGCACCCAACCCGGCCATCACACCGCAGCCGAGCAACCCGACGACTGCAGGATCGGAGTCCGGGTTCACCTTGGTGCACTGGCCCTCGTGGACGAGTGTCTTGTCCGCGAACGCGCCGATACCCAACGCGGGCGAGAGTTCGGTGCCGTCTTCGAGGGTCATCTTCTTCGACGCGTTGTGGGTGTCGAAGCAGTACCAGGGCTTGCCCTTCTTGCAGGCCCGGCACTCACCACACACCGCACGCCAGTTCAGGACGACGAAGTCGCCGACCTCGACATGGGTGACCGCGTCGCCGACGGTTTCGACGATCCCGGCTGCCTCGTGCCCGAGCAGGAACGGGAACTCGTCGTTGATGCCACCCTCGCGGTAATGCAGATCGGTATGACACACCCCGCACGCGGAAATCTTCACGACCACGTCGTTCGGACCCGGATCAGGAATCACGATCGTCTCGAGAGACACCGCCTCACCCTTCGCCTTCGCGACGACGGCACGCACCTGCTGTGGCATTGCAACCTCCACTTTCGACTGGATTTGTCTTGACATCAGCCTTCCACAACCCATGCACGTGTAGCGACATACGCACCTCGTGGGGCCCGAGCTGTTCACGAGTTCGTGATCCGGGTGGCACATGGACTTTGCGTGCGAGGAGTACCTATGAGCCATGTCTGCTGCGATGGAATACGACCTCGTCGTGATCGGATCTGGACCCGGCGGCCAGAAGGCGGCAATTGCGGCCGCCAAGCTGGGCAAACGCGTCGCGATCGTCGAGAAGGGCAAGATGCTCGGCGGAGTGTGCGTCAACACGGGAACCATCCCGTCGAAGACGCTGCGCGAGGCCGTGCTGTACCTGACCGGCATGAATCAGCGAGAGCTGTACGGCGCCAGCTACCGCGTCAAAGCCAACATCACCCCCGCCGACCTGCTCGCGCGGACGACGCACGTCATCGGCAAGGAGATCGAGGTCGTCCGATCGCAACTGTTGCGCAATCGGATCGAACTCATCACCGGGACAGGCGCATTCCTCGACCCGCGCACGGTCGTCGTCGACGATCCTCAGCGCGGTGAGCGCATCACGGTGACGGCCAAGAACGTCGTTATCGCGACGGGCACGTCGCCTGCCCGTCCCGCCGACGTCGAGTTCGACGACTATCGGGTTCTCGATTCCGACGGCATCCTGAATCTCGAATTCATCCCTGCATCGATGGTCGTCGTGGGCGCAGGCGTCATCGGCATCGAATACGCGTCGATGTTCGCGGCACTCGGCACGAAGGTGACCGTCGTCGAGAAGCGCGACACGATGCTCGACTTCTGCGACCGCGAGATCGTCGAGTCGCTGCAATTCCATCTGCGCGACCTCGCAGTGACCTTCCGGTTCGGCGAAGCGGTGACCGCCGTCGACGTCGGCCCGGCGGGCACCGTCACGACGCTCGCGAGCGGGAAGCGAATCCCCGCCGAGGCGGTGATGTATTCCGCGGGGCGTCAGGGCATGACCCGATCGCTCGATCTCGAGAAGGCGGGACTGGAAGCGGATGCTCGCGGGCGCATCTTCGTCGACGAGAACTTCCAGACGAAGGTCGACCACATCTACGCCGTCGGCGACGTCATCGGCTTCCCCGCGCTCGCGGCGACGTCCATGGATCAGGGCAGGCTCGCCGCGTACCACGCGTTCGGCGAGTCGAGTCAAGGCTTGATGGATCTGCAACCCATCGGCATCTACTCCATTCCGGAGGTGTCGTACGTGGGCGCGACCGAGGTCGAGCTCACCAGGAACTCGGTCCCGTACGAAGTCGGCGTCTCCCGCTATCGCGAGCTCGCCCGCGGCCAGATCGCAGGCGACTCGTACGGGATGCTGAAGCTTCTGGTCTCCACCGAGGACAGAACTCTGCTCGGCGTTCACATCTTCGGCTCCGGCGCCACGGATCTGATTCACATCGGCCAAGCCGTCATGGGATGCGGCGGCACGGTCGACTATCTCGTCGACGCGGTGTTCAACTACCCCACCCTGTCCGAGGCGTACAAGGTCGCCGCGCTCGACGTCACCAACAAGATTCGGGCTCTGCAGAATTTCGCGGGCCGCGCGTCTCGACAGGAATGACGCGCGCGGGAATGAACACGGCGACACCCGCGTTCCTTTCGTACGAATCGAGTCGTGACTACGGGTGCGTTAGGTAGTAGCACTCGTGGGTATTCTGTCGCGAAGTCGGTTTCGCCTTCCGGTGCCGCACCAGCGCCGTCGGCGAGTCTACGAAAGGGGTCCGTGGTGGACGAGAAGTCGAGTATGTACGAACTGGAGTTTCCCGCTCCGCAGACCTCGTCGGGCGACGGCGTCGGCCCCGTTCTCGTTCACGGCCTCGAAGGATTCTCCGACGCGGGCCACGCCGTCCGTCTCGCGACGCAGCACCTGCGCGACACGTTGGAGACGGAGTTGGTGGCGTCGTTCGACGTCGACGAGCTGATCGACTACCGCTCGCGGCGTCCGACGATGACGTTCAAGGCCGACCACTTCTCGGATTACGATGCGCCGGAGCTGAATCTGTACGCCGTCAAGGACAACGCCGGGGTGCCGTTTCTTCTGCTGTCGGGTCTGGAGCCGGACCTGCGCTGGGAGAAGTTCACGACGGCGGTACGCCTTCTGGCGGAGCAGCTGGGCGTTCGCCGCACGATCGGACTCGGGTCCATTCCCATGGCCATTCCGCACACACGTCCGCTCGGCGTGACCGCGCACTCGTCGGACAAGTCGATGGTGCCGTCGGATCAGAGTTGGTCGGGTGAACTGCAGGTGCCGGGCAGCGTCTCCTCGTTGCTCGAATTCCGACTCGCGCAGCACGGACACGACTCGATGGGCTTCTCGGTGCACGTGCCGCACTACCTGGCCCAGACCGACTACCCGGCCGCCGCCGAGACACTGCTCGAGAACGTCAGCGAAGCCGGTGACCTGGATCTGCCGCTGGCGGCACTGGGACAGGCCGCAGCGCGCGTACGCGAGCAGGTCGACGAGCACATCACGGGCAACGAAGAAGTTCAGTCGGTCGTCCACGCGCTGGAACGCCAGTACGACACCTACGTCGCCGCGCAGGAGCAGCAGTCGACACTTCTGGCCGGTGACGAGCCGTTGCCGAGTGGAGACGAGCTCGGAGCGGAGTTCGAACGCTTCCTCGCCGAGCAAAGCGGATTCGACTCGGATACCGACGACACCGATCGCGAGAACTGAACCGACGACCGAACGTGCGTCCGTGTGACTGCTCACACGGACGCACGTATCTTTGTGTGACCTGGAATGGGCTGACGACGCACGAAACATATCTGTAACTACGAATACGCTCTCTTCTCTCGCCGATCGCACGTACTCGTGCGAGAGTCATAGATGTAATTCGAGTCGGAACCGGCGCGCCCCAGCCCGTCACGCACCGCGGTCCGGCGCCGAGATACGTGCAAGGACTACAAGAGGCAGCATGAGCACCCTACGCACGCGGAAGCTTCGGCCGGTTCCCGACGCCGAGCCACGCTTGATGTACCGAACCATTCACGGGTACCGCCGCGCCTTTCGTATGGCCGGAGACGGACCTGTCCTGTTGCTCATCCACGGCATCGGCGACAATTCCGAGACGTGGAACGACATCGTCCCGCATCTCGCCCAGAACTACACCGTGATTGCGCCCGATTTGCTGGGGCACGGCAAATCCGACAAGCCTCGCGCCGACTACTCCGTCGCGGCGTACGCGAACGGGATGCGTGACCTGCTGTCGGTGCTGGGCATCGATCGGGTCACCGTCGTCGGCCACTCCCTCGGCGGCGGCGTCGCAATGCAGTTCGCCTACCAGTTTCCGCACATGGTCGACAGGCTCGTCCTCGTGTCGGCCGGCGGCGTCACCCGAGACGTCCACCCGATTCTGCGTCTGGCGTCCATTCCACTCGCCAGCGACGTCGTCAAGGTTCTTCGCGTTCCCGGGGCCATGACGATGGTGAAGCTGGCGGGCGACCTCGTCGGAAAGCTGAACCGTTCCCCGTTCCGACCGGGCGCGATGCTGCACGACACTCCCGATCTGGTGCGTGTCCTCAGCGGACTCCCCGATCCGACCGCGCACGAGGCGTACCTGCGAACGCTGCGCGCCGTGGTCGACTGGCGCGGCCAGGTCGTCACGATGCTCGACCGCTGTTACCTGACCGAGAACCTCCCCGTACTGCTCGTCTGGGGTGGTAGCGATTCAGTGATTCCGGTGAGCCATGCGCATCTCGCCCATTCTGCGATGCCCGGCTCCGTCCTCGAGATCTTCCGTGGATCGGGTCATTTCCCGTTCCGGGACGATCCCATCCGCTTCCTGCAGGTCCTCGAGACGTTCCTGGCGTCCACTCCCCCCTTGGACTTCGACGAGGCACGGTGGCGCAACCTGTTGCTGAACGGCATCGGTGAGGACACGATCACCGGTAGCGCGAGCACGCGCCTCGCCGTACTCGGCGCGATGGGGTCGGACGAGCGCAGCGCGACGTGACAAGGGGCGATGGCGCCTCCCACGCACTCGACCCATAACCTGTAGACGTGCTTCTCACCGATCTCGTCCCCGATCCCACGACCGACGAAGCACAGGACCCGGACACACTGTTCGACGTCTTCACGTCGTGGACCGTCGACCGAGGCCTGACGCTGTATCCCGCGCAGGAAGAGGCGCTCATCGAGCTGGTGTCGGGCTCGAACGTCATCCTCGCGACGCCGACCGGTTCCGGGAAGTCGATGGTGGCCGTCGGTGCGCATTTCGCGGCGATGGCGTCGGGCATTCGGAGCTTCTACACCGCGCCGATCAAAGCACTCGTCAGCGAGAAGTTCTTCGCGCTGTGCGAGATCTTCGGCGCCCAGAACGTCGGAATGATGACGGGCGACGCGTCGGTCAATGCGGGAGCGCCCATCATCTGCGCCACCGCGGAGATCGTCGCGAACCTGGCGTTGCGTCAGGGCGCGAACTCGGACATCGGTCAGGTGATCATGGACGAGTTCCACTACTACTCCGAGCCCGATCGCGGCTGGGCGTGGCAGGTGCCGCTGATCGAACTCCCGAACGCGCAGTTCCTGCTCATGTCCGCCACGCTCGGTGACGTCTCGTTCTTCCGCGACGACCTGACCAGGCGCACCGGCCGCGCGACGACGGTGGTGTCCGGCTCGGAACGCCCTGTGCCGCTGATGTTCTCGTACGTGACGACGCCGATCGGCGAAACCATCGAAGAACTCGTCGACACTCATCTCGCGCCGGTGTACGTCGTGCACTTCACGCAGGCCGCCGCCCTCGAACGTGCGCAGGCTCTGACGAGCGTCAACGTCGCGTCGAAGGAGGAGAAGCAACAGATCGCCGACGCCATCGGCCAGTTCCGCTTCACGACCGGCTTCGGAAAGACGTTGTCTCGCTTAGTCCGTCACGGCATCGGCGTCCATCACGCGGGCATGCTGCCGAAATATCGACGCCTCGTCGAGAAGCTCGCGCAGGACGGCCTGCTCAAGGTCATCTGCGGCACGGACACTCTCGGCGTGGGAATCAACGTGCCCATCCGAACGGTGCTGTTCACCGGACTGACCAAGTACGACGGCATCCGTACCCGCCAGCTACGTGCGAGGGAATTCCACCAGATCGCAGGCCGGGCCGGACGAGCCGGATACGACACGTTGGGAACCGTCGTCGTCGAGGCGCCCGAGCACGACATCGAGAACGCGCGACTGATCGCCAAGGCCGGTGACGACCCGAAGAAACTCAAGCGCGTCCAACGCAAGAAAGCGCCGGACGGATTCGTCTCGTGGGGCGAGCCGACGTTCGACCGGATCGTCGCCGCCAGCCCCGAGCCGCTGCAGTCGCGGTTCGCCGTCAGCAATTCGATGTTGCTCAATGTCATTGCGCGACCCGGCAATTGCTTCGACGCGATGCGCCACCTGCTCGAGGACAATCACGAGAGCCGACCTGCGCAGCGTAAGCACATCCTTCGGGCGATCACGCTGTATCGAGGACTCGTGGCCGCGGGGATCGTGGAGCAACTCGACGAGCCGGACGCCGATGGCAGGCATGCTCGGTTGACGGTCGATCTGCAGCCGGACTTCGCCCTGAACCAGCCACTGTCCCCGTTCGCACTGGCGACCTTCGAACTGCTCGACGCCGAGTCGCCGACGCATGCCCTCGACGTCGTCTCGGTCATCGAAGCGACGCTCGACGATCCCCGCCAGATCCTGATGGCGCAGCAGCACGCGGCCCGAGGTGAAGCCGTCGCACAGATGAAGGCCGACGGTATCGAGTACGACGAGCGCATGGAGTTGCTGGAAGAGGTCACGTGGCCGAAACCCCTTGCCGAGCTTCTCGTTCCGGCGTTCGAGATCTATCGCGGTGGCCACCCGTGGGTGAGCGAGTTCGCGCTGTCGCCGAAGACCGTCGTCCGCGACATGATCGAACGAACGATGACGTTCGCCGAGTTGATCAGCCACTACGGACTGACTCGTTCCGAGGGCCTCGTGCTGCGGTATCTCGCCGACGCGTATCGCGCATTGCGCCAGACGGTACCTCCCGAGGCCAGGACCGAGGAAGTGCAGGACATCACCGAATGGCTCGGAGAGCTTGTGCGCCAAGTCGATTCGAGCCTGCTGGACGAGTGGGAGAACCTCACCGATCCGGGTGAGGAGCCGGAGGCGAAACCCGAAGCCTACGGCGGGGATTCACCGAGGCCGATCTCGGCCAACCCGCGCGCGTTCCGTGTCATGGTCCGCAACGCGATGTTCAAGCGCGTCGAGCTCGCCGCAGCAGGTCGGTGGGCGGCGCTCGACGAGCTGGACGACGGGCCGGACTGGGAGGCCGAGCTCGCGCCGTTCTTCGACGAGTACGGCGAGTTGGGCACCGGTCCGTCGGCGCGAGGCCCCGCTCTGTTCGATCTCACCGTCGGGCCGAACCGCACGACGGTTCGGCAGATCCTGGAAGATCCGGACGGCGATCAGGGCTGGTCGTTGAATGCCGTGGTCGACGTCGACGAATCGAACGCATCAGGCGAGATCGTGTTCGACGAGGTGACGATCACCGCGGGCTGACGTTCAGGCGTGCAGGCCGGCGCCGACGGACGAGATCAATGCCGCGATGGCACCGTACTCTTCGGCGCGTGCACTCGAGGCGCGGTAGACGAGCCCCATCGTGCGTCCGGGCTTCGGATCGGCGAACTCGGCGACGCCCAGATTTCCCTTGGCCGTCTCGACCGCGACAGCCGACCGGGGCACGAGCGTCACACCGAGCCCGCCCGCGACGCACTGCACGACCGTCGCCAGTGACGTCGCGCGTGTGTCGCCGGCCGCGGGAACGGCGTCGACGGAACGACACAGATCGAGCGTCTGGTCGCGCAGGCAATGCCCTTCGTCCAACAGCAGTATCGGCTGATCGACGAGAGCCGACAACGTCAGATCCGTACGACCGTCGAGAGGATGCCCCGAGGGCACGATCAGCACGAAATCCTCGCTGTACAAGGGCAGATCGACGACTCCCGACTCCTCGGTCGGCAAGGCGAGAACGGCGGCCTCTATCGCGCCCGAACGCAACGACGCGAGGAGGCGCTCGGTCCGATCCTCGACGATGAACGGCTCCAGCGCCGGATACTCACGGCGCAGCGCCGGCAGCAGCGCGGGCAGGACGTACGGCGCAACCGTCGGAATGAGACCCAGTCGAAGCGGTCCGGACAGCCCACCGCCCAATCCCGACGCCGCCACCGTGAATCCGTCGGCGGCCTCGAGCGTGGCCCGCGCGCGGTCGAGCAATTGGCTTCCGGCCGTCGTCATGAGGACTTTGCGTGTACTGCGTTCCACGAGTTGCACCCCGAGGCCCTGTTCCAACGACGCGAGCGCCTGCGACAGCGTCGGCTGGCTGACCTTCAGTCGTGCCGCGGCCGTTCCGAAGTGCCGGTGCTCGGCCACGGCGACGAACGCACGCAGTTGCGACAGCGTGGGTTGGAAACTTTGATCAGCCATGCCTATCAGTTTAGCGAGGGCTATCGCCTGCGCCTTTGGTAGATTCCCCGACATGAGTATCGACGTGGCAGTCGTTCGCGTGTTCACCGACGACGCAGGCCGGTACGGCAATCCACTCGGAATCGTCCGCAGCCACGCCGTGCCGCCCGCCGAGCGTCAGTCGCTGGCCACCGAACTCGGCTTCAGCGAGACGATCTTCGTCGACCACGACGGCGGGTCGACGGCATCCGCCGCCATCTTCACTCCCGCCGTCGAACTCCCGTTCGCGGGGCACCCGACCGTCGGCCTGTCGTGGTGGCTCGGCGCGCAGGGGCACCCGATCGACACCCTCGTCGTCCCTGCCGGAGAGCTGCAGGTGACCTACGGTGACGGCACGACGGCGGTGCGGGCACGAGCCGACTGGGCTCCGGAGTTCACGATGCATCCGTTGACGACCGTCGATGAGGTCGAGTCGGTCGACCCGTCGACCTTCACCGAAGGGCACCACTACGTGTGGGCATGGATGGACGCCGAACACGAGGCGATACGTTCGCGAATGTTCGCGCCCGAGATGGGGATTGCCGAGGACGAAGCGACCGGCGCGGCAGCAGTTCGCATCACCGCCTCGCTGGGACTGGGGATCCGCATTCACCAAGGCCGCGGATCGAGGCTGCTGACGACCTGTCTGGACGACGGTTGGATCGAGCTGGGCGGCCGGACCGTCGCGGACTCGTCGATCACCGTGCGGTAGGCGGTTCTTCGTGCGGCACGTCGACAGCGATCTCGGCACCCAGCGTGACGCCGTCGGCCAGCGGTAACCGATCGCCGCTCCAGAATTTGCCCGGGTCGAACCAGTTCGCCTTCTTGTGCCCGGCGAGCAGGCCCATCGACTCGTACGTCGTCGCAACCACTTCCGCGCAGTAGGCCGTCTCGATCGCAGCCGAGGGCTCCTGCCGCCGAATCAACGTGGGGACGCGTCCTTTGAACCAGCGCCCCGCCAACTTCGCCGTCGTCGGAAACGCGGTGCCGTCCATGCGAGCGATGGTCCGCATCAACGCATCTTCCTGCTCTCGTGTCACGGCCGTCCCCAATTGCCGCAGCCAGCACCGCTGTTCGTATTTCAGCGTCCACTGGAGCACGGCAGCGCGAAGATCGTGCAGTTGCACACCGCGCTGGAAGTTGCCGGTCCACATGTCCTGCAACGACTTTCCCAGCTCCGCATGCCACATCAGCGGAGGCAGATCGTCCACGACGACGGCCATCCCCACATGGTTGACGGGACTGTTCGTCAGAGTTTGAATCGCCCTGTCGGCCGCCGAACGGCCACGGAAGATCCAGATGTCACCGGTCCTGGTCGCGTCCACCGCTGTATCCAGATCGATTCGCGACGCATTCATACGGTCGAGCTTAACCAGTACGGTGAAGCCATGAAGCTGTGGAAGATCCTGGGCCTCGCGGGCGTCGCGGGCGTCGCCGCCACCGGGGCTTTCGTCGTGCGATCGGAACGCGCGCGACGCGCCTACGCCCCCGACGAGGTTCGGCAGGAGCTGCACAAGCGGTTCGCGGAGGCATCGACCGCAACGGCCGACGCCCCCGCTTCCCCGACGGGGTTGCAGCGCTTGCGCTCTCGGTTCAGCCGAGCGCGCTGAGAATTCGTCCCGCGAGTTCCTCGACTTCGGCGTCGGTCATCACGAACGACGGCGAAATCTGCATCGCACCCTGGCCCGCGGCGCGCCCGGACACGCCGTGCTCGCGCAGCGTCCCGACGAACGGCAGTGCCTCGGCCGGATCGGCGAGTTGCACCGCGGCGACGGCACCGAGGCCACTGCGCACCTCCTGAACGCGCGGATGGTCGGCGAGCGGCGCGAGATGGGTGTGCAGCGACGTCTCGAGGCGCGCCGACTCCTGCAGCAGGTTCTCGCGTTCCATGATGTCGAGCGTCGCCATCGCGGCCGCCGCAGCGCCCGCATGGCCGCCGTACGTGTAGCCGTGGCGCCACCAGACCCCACCGGAGAAGAACGGTTCGGCGATGTGCGGCGCGACGAACACCGCACCCATCGGCACGTAGCCCGACGTCAGGCCTTTGGCCGTCGTCATCAGGTCCGGCTGCAGATCGAAGCGCGTCGACGCGAACCACGAGCCGCCGATGCGACCGAATCCCGTCACCACCTCGTCGGCGACGAAGAGAACGTCGTGGTCGCGGCAGATCTGACGCACTTCCTGCAGATATCCCTGCGGGGGCAGATAGACGCCACCCGCGCCGATGATCGGTTCGCAGAAGAACGCGGCGATCTGGTCCGCGCCCACTTCCTCGATCAGCGCGAGCAAGGCCTTCGCATCGTCCCAGGCCACCGTCCGTGCGTCGGGCATCAGTTCGCCGTAATTCTCACGGTTGACCGGAATGCCCGCCAAGGCGGTGCCGGCGACGTGCATGCCGTGATACGCCTTCTGACGGCCGACGATGAGCTTCTTTCCGGGCTTTCCCGTCTCGTGCCAGTACCTCCGGGCGAGCTTGGCTGCGGTGTCGATCGAATCGGAACCGCCGGAGGTGAAGAACACCTTGCTGCCCGCGACCGGCGCGATCTCGCCGAGTCGTTCCGCCAACGCGAGTGTCGTCTCGGGGACGAAGTCGCCGAAGTTCGAGTAATGCGCCAGCGACCCGAGCTGGGTTGCGACGGCGTCGGCGATCTCACGACGCCCGTGCCCGACGTTCGTGAACCACAGGCCGGCGGTGGCATCGAGGTACTTGTTGCCCTCACGATCCCAGATGTAGGCACCCTCGCCGCGCGATACGACGAACGGCCCCTTGGTGGTGACTGCGCCCATGTCGGCGAAGCCGTGCCACAGCGCGGAATGGGTGGATTCGTAGGTCGGCTCGGCCGGAGTAGACATGCCAGAGAGCTTAGTCGGACCCCGTTCGTCGAGTGTGAGCCGTCTCTCCACTCGGCACCGAGTCGTTCCGCGGCGTTCACCACACGAAGGGGAGTCGGTTCGACCGATTATCCTGGAGGCAGCATGTCTACTGAAACCGTCTCGCACCGTCGTCGCACCCTCACCGCTCGTCTCGAGGGTGTCACGCTGCGCGACGAACATCGTCTCCGTCGTCGGCTCGACCGGGCACGCACGGACGACGCACTGAACGCGATCGAGAGCGACGTCGCGCGCGCCGAGCTCGTGGTGGCGAACCGTCGCACGGCAGTTCCCGTCGTCGAATATCCCGAATCTCTTCCGGTCAGCCAACGCAAGGACGACATCGCGGCTGCGATCGAACAGCATCAGGTGGTCGTCGTCGCGGGTGAGACCGGATCGGGCAAGACGACGCAGATTCCGAAGATCTGCCTCGAACTCGGCCGCGGTGTTCGAGGGTCCATCGGCCACACCCAGCCGAGGCGTCTCGCGGCCCGCACGGTCGCCGAACGCATCGCCGAGGAAGTGGGCCAGGAGATCGGCGAAACTGTCGGCTACAAGGTGCGATTCACCGACCAGTCCTCGGATTCGACGCTCGTCAAACTGATGACCGACGGCATTCTGCTCGCCGAGATCCAGCGCGACCGGCTGCTGCGCCAGTACGACACGCTCATCATCGACGAAGCCCACGAACGCAGCCTGAACATCGACTTCATTCTCGGGTACCTCGCTCAGCTCCTCCCCCGCCGCCCCGATCTCAAGGTGATCATCACGTCGGCGACGATCGACCCCGAACGTTTCGCACAGCACTTCGCTCGTGACGGAGTTCCGGCCCCGATCGTCGAGGTCTCCGGTCGAACGTTCCCCGTCGAGATGCGTTATCGCCCTTTGTCGGTCGACGTCGGCGACACGACGATCGATCTCGATCCCGTCGACGCGACGTGCGACGCCGTCGACGAGCTGCTCGGCGAGGGCGACGGCGACATCCTGGTGTTCCTGTCCGGCGAACGCGAGATTCGAGACACCGCGGACGCACTGCGGGACCGGAAACTACGCAACACCGAGATCGTTCCGCTGTATGCGCGCCTGTCCGCGGCCGAGCAGCACCGGGTGTTCACGCCGCACACGGGACGGCGAGTCGTGTTGTCCACCAACGTCGCCGAGACGTCACTGACCGTGCCCGGCATTCGCTACGTCGTGGATCCGGGCACCGCGCGCATCTCGAGGTACTCGATACGGACGAAGGTGCAACGCCTTCCGATCGAGAAGATCTCCCAGGCGTCCGCACGGCAGCGCGCAGGCCGTTGCGGTCGCGTGGCGGACGGCATCTGCATTCGGCTGTACTCCGAGGAGGACTTCGAGGCCAGGCCGCACTTCACCGAGCCGGAGATCCTGCGTACCAACCTCGCGTCGGTGATTCTGCAGATGACGTCCCTCGGCCTCGGAAAGATAGACCAGTTTCCGTTCGTCGAGCCGCCGGACCCGCGGAGCATTCGCGACGGCGTCGGACTTCTCGAGGAGCTGGGAGCGCTCTCGGCCGGGAAGAACGACGAACCGGAGCTCACCCCGATCGGACGTGAACTCGCGCAGCTCCCCGTCGATCCACGAATGGCGCGGATGCTCGTCGAAGCCAATGCCACCGGCGCGCTCGCGGACGCGCTGGTCGTCGTCTCCGCGCTGTCGATCCAGGACGTCCGAGAGCGGCCGGTAGAGCACCAACAGGCTGCAGACGAGAAGCACGCACGGTTCGCGGTCGAGAATTCCGACTTCCTCGCCTACATCGAGTTGTGGAAGTACCTGCGCGAACAACGAAACGAGTTGTCGTCGAACCAGTTTCGGCGCATGTGCCGTAACGAGTTCCTGCACTACCTGCGCATTCGGGAATGGCAGGACCTGCACGGTCAGCTACGTCAGATCACGCGCGGACTCGGCTGGACCGTCCCCGAGAACGAGAGCACTCCGGTGGCACTGCACCAAGCGTTGCTGTCCGGTCTGCTGTCGCATATCGGACTACGCGAGGGCGAGAAGCGTGAGTTTCTCGGCGCCCGCGGTACTCACTTCGCGATCTTCCCCGGATCGGGGTTGTTCAAGAAACCGCCGCGTTGGGTGATGGCAGCCGAATTGGTCGAGACGGGGCGATTGTGGGGCCGGATGGCCGCCCGCATCGAACCCGAATGGGCCGAACGACTCGCTCCGCATCTGGTGAAGCGGACGTACTCCGAACCGCATTGGTCCATCAAACGACAGACCGCGATGGCCTACGAGCGTGTCACGCTGTACGGCATCCCGCTCGTGACGGGACGTCCGGTGAACTATCACCGCATCGACCCGGAGATCTCGCGCGAACTGTTCATCAGACATGCTCTCGTACAGGGTGAGTGGAAGACGCAGCATCCGTTCTTCCACAAGAACCGCACGCTGCTCGAGGACGTCGGAGAACTCGAGAACCGAGCTCGACGGCGTGACATCGTCGTCGACGACGACGCACTGTACGACTTCTACGACGCCCGAGTCGGAAAAGAGGCGGTGTCGGCACGCCACTTCGACACGTGGTGGAAGAAGGCGCGCAAGGCCGCTCCGGAACTTCTGGACTTCACCGCTGCCACTGTCGTCAACCCCGACGCGGCCTCGGTCCTCGGTGGCGACTACCCGGATGCGTGGCGGCAAGGCGAAATACAATTCCCACTCACGTATCAGTTCGAACCGGGATCGGAGGCCGACGGCGTCACCGCCCGCATTCCGATCGCGCTCCTCGCGCAGGTGCAGCCCGTGGGCTTCGACTGGCTGGTCCCCGGTATGCGCGCCGAGTTGGTGGCGACACTCATCAAACTTCTTCCGAAAGCTGTGCGTCGCAACGTCGTTCCGGCACCGGATTTCGCTGCTGCGGCATTGAGGTCGATGAAGCCCAGGTCGGAGCCCGTCGTCACGGCCCTCGCGAGGGAGCTTTCCCGCCTCGGCGCCTGCCGCATCGACCCGACCGACTTCGACGTGGCGTCGTTGCCGCCGCATCTGCGCATGACCTTCGTCGCGGTCGACGGGAGCGGCACCGTTCTCGGCTCCGACAAGGACCTGGTACGGCTGCGAAAGACGTTGTCGCCGCGCGTCGATCGCGAGGTCGCCAGCGCCGTCGGACAGGCCGAACGCGCACCGACACTGGCCTGGACGTCGTCCTCGCTCGGCACGTTGGAGGACACCGTCACCCGGTCCGTCGGCGGGCAGACCGTCACGGGCTACCCCGCGCTCGTTCCCGAGAACGGTGGTGTGGCCGTGCGTGTGTTGAGCACACCCGCTCAGCAGCGCGCGTCGATGCGGGACGGAACACGCGCCCTCCTGCTCGAGTCCGCGCCCCGGGGCACGAAAGCGTTGCTCGCGGGCATTCCGACGAAGGAACGTCTCGCGCTCGGACAGAACCCGTACGGAAGTGTCGAGGCACTGCTCGAGGACTGCCGCCGAACCGCCGTCGACGAAGTAATGATGGCGCACGGCGGTCCGGTGCGCAGCCCCGAGAAGTTCGCCGCGCTGTCGAAGGCGGTCAACGCAGACACCGCAGCCCGCACGTCCCGGATCGTCGCGCTCGTGCGGCCGATTCTGACTGCCGCGATGGAACTTCGATCGATCCTGGACACGAAGAAGGGCGACGCCGCCGACGACGTCCGGGAGCAACTCGACGGTCTGGTGTTCGACGGCTTCGTCTTCGAGTTCGGGTCCGCTCGACTCGCGGACATTCCCCGCTACCTGCAGGGCGCAACCGCTCGCCTGAAGTCGTTGCCGAGCAGCGCGTCTCGTGACGACGCGGGCATGGACGTGCTGGATCGCGTCTACGAAGCGTACGACCGCCTGCTGAAGTCGCTACCCGAGGCACGACAGAGAAGTTCGGCCGTCCAGGACGTGTTCTGGTCTATCGAGGAACTTCGCATCGGCCTGTTCGCGCAGGGGATTCGAACTGCCTATCCGGTGTCCGAGAAACGAATCATGAAGGCGATGGACGCAGTCAGTCGCTGACGCCGGCCTCGCGGTGCGCGCGCAATTCGAGGATCTCCTTCTCGAAATCCTCGGCCGAGCTGAAGGATCGGTACACGGACGCGAAGCGCAAGTAGGCTACTTCGTCGAGATCGCGGAGTGGGCCGAGGATGGCCAATCCGACCTCGTGGCTGGGAATTTCGGCGGATCCGGAGGCACGAACCGCGTCCTCCACCTGCTGAGCCAGGAGGTTCAACGCGTCGTTGTCGACATCCCGGCCCTGGCACGCGCGTCGCACACCTTTGACGACCTTCTCGCGGCTGAACGGCTCGGTGACGCCGCTGCGCTTCACGACCGCGAGGACCGCTGTTTCGACCGTGGTGAACCGACGACCGCATTCCGGGCACGACCGACGCCGACGAATCGCCTGGCCTTCGTCCGCCTCGCGGGAATCCACCACGCGCGAATCAGGGTGCCTGCAGAACGGGCAATGCATGTCGGAGCCTCCGTCGTAGCCGATGCACTCCCCGCCATCACCGGTCGAACGCGTAGGACCCGTGAAACACCTAGGACGCACGGGAGGTGCAGGCTCCGAGAATACTCGGAGCGCTACGTGCTGAACTCGATCACCCGTCTGGGACGGAAAGCCGACCACCGGCGACATGACGAGATCATTCTCCCGTGGCCGACGGTACGACGTGTTCCACCGATTGACTGGGCGGCTGCGACGCCGGTTCGAGCTGCCCCGCGCGGAGGTTGGCGAGCCCGACCAGCGCGAGGATCACCACTGCGGTACCCACGACGCCTGCCACGGTGGCCTGCCACGAGATCGACTGATCGGAACGGCGTTCTTCGACGCACGAGTCCGCGTACGCACCCATCGACGACGGCTGATGTGCCGACGGGGCCGAGTGCACGTAGCGACGTCGCGCGGGCGTTGCGCGTCGACGGGAGGGACGCGCGACCGGGCGGACCACCCGAGGGTCTGAAACCGTGATGCTCATCGAGATCTCCACTGCTGTCGACGATGATCGAACCACTTGCCTTCGTTCCATTCGATCAGGCGTTCGATGAACGCTTGTTCGAAGTTCTATCACGCGGGTCCGACAAAGTCAGTAGAAAATGCGACACGGATCGAACAGATGTTTGATCGAACAGCGTCGACGGGCTAGATTCGTGTCAGAAACCACACGTCACACCGGCACCACTCGAAATGGCGTCACAGAACCACAGGCGACAGCCACACCAGCATCGGCAACGCACGCCGAGACGGCAGGAGGATGCACGTATGAAGGACGAGACCTCGTCAGGGTCTACACCGGCACCGAAGTCCGCCGGATCCAGGTCTGCCGGCAAGAGTTCGGCGGGCAAGCCTGCCGCCGTGCCGACGGCGAAGGCCTTCGAAGGAGAAGGCACCGACATCAACGCGGGGCTCACGGAGCGTCAGCGCAAGGTACTCGAGGTCATTCGCGCATCGGTCACCGAGCGCGGGTACCCGCCGAGCATCCGTGAGATCGGTGACGCGGTCGGTCTGACGTCGACGTCGTCGGTCGCCCATCAGCTGCGGACGCTCGAACGCAAGGGATTCCTGCGCCGTGACGCGAACCGTCCCCGTGCGGTGGATGTTCGCGGACTCGACGAGGTGCAGGCCGATCACGCAGCCGCCGTCGCCGACGGTTCGGCTGCCGCCGAGGATCAGCTGCCGACACCCACGTTCGTGCCCGTCCTCGGACGTATCGCCGCCGGTGGCCCGATTCTCGCCGAGGAAGCCGTCGAGGACGTCTTCCCGCTGCCCCGCGAACTCGTCGGCCAGGGGTCGCTGTTCCTACTCAAGGTCGTCGGCGAGTCGATGATCGACGCCGCGATCTGCGACGGCGACTGGGTGGTCGTACGGCAGCAGAGCGTCGCCGACAACGGTGACATCGTCGCGGCGATGATCGACGGCGAGGCCACCGTGAAGACGTTCAAGCGGTCCAAGGGCGATATCTGGCTCATGCCGCACAACCCTTTGTTCGAACCCATTCCGGGCAACGACGCCGCAATCCTGGGCAAGGTCGTCACCGTGATGCGCAAGCTCTGATTCCACGAACGACGAAGCCCGCGCCCACCGAGGTCGTACTCGGTGAGCGCGGGCTTCGTGCTGTCGTCGGGGCCACACCCCGGCCGGAGCGAATGTGGCCTTCCGGTCACTCGGAGTGACCGAATGTCACCCTCGGTCGGGAAAGAGAAAGGAAACGGGGAGGCGGGACTACAGGTCCAGCCCGCGCCCGATGATCTCCTTCATGATCTCGGTGGTGCCGCCGTAGATCGTCTGGACGCGTGAGTCCATGTACGCCTTGGCGATCGGGTATTCCTTCATGTAGCCGTAGCCGCCGTGCAGCTGCAGGCACCGATCGATCAGCTTGACCTGGTTCTCGGTCGTCCACCACTTTGCCATCGCAGCTTCCTGCACCGTCAGCGTTCCGGCGTTGAGCAGTTCGATGAACTTGTCGACCATGATGCGGGTCGCCGTGGTCTCGGTGGCCAGTTCGGCCAGTACGAAGCGGGTGTTCTGGAACTTGCCGATCGACTTGCCGAACGCCTTGCGGTCGCGGCAGTACTGGACCGTCATATCGAGGGCGGCCTCCATGGCGGCGGCAGCGACGACGGCGATGGACAGTCGCTCCTGCGGCAGATTCTGCATGAGGTAGATGAAGCCCATGCCTTCTTCGCCGAGCAGGTTGGCAGCAGGCACTCGAACGTCGGTGAAGCTGAGCTCGGCGGTGTCCTGCGCCTTCATGCCGATCTTGTCGAGATTGCGGCCGCGTTCGAAGCCGGGCATGTCCCGTTCGACGACGAGCAGGCTGAAGCCCTGCGCGCCCTTGTCCGGATCGGTGCACGCGACGACGATGACGATGTCGGCGTTGATCCCGTTGGTGATGAACGTCTTCGAGCCGTTCAGCACCCATTCGTCACCGTCACGAACGGCTTTGGTCTTGATGCCCTGCAGGTCGCTGCCGGTGCCGGGCTCGGTCATCGCGATCGCGGAAATCAGTTCGCCCGAACAGAATCCGGGCAGCCACCGCTTCTTCTGCTCCTCGTTGGTGAGCTTGATCAGGTACGGCGCGACGACGTCGTTGTGCAGTGTGAAGCCGATGCCGCTGTAGCCACCCCTGGTCGTCTCCTCGGTGACGATGGAGTTGTACCGGAAGTCCTCGACTCCCCCGCCGCCGTACTCCTCGGGCACGGCCATACCGAGAAAGCCTTGCTTTCCGGCTTCGACCCACACGTCACGGTCGACGATGTTCTGCTCTTCCCACGTCGCGTGATTCGGAGCGACGTGTTGTTCGAGGAACTTGCGGTACGACTCGCGGAAGAGATCGTGCTCCGAATCGAACAGGGTGCGTTCCACTTCATCACTCCTCATCGGTACTGCCGGACGGCATGGAACCTCGCCGCCGACGGTTGGCGTAGTTCGAACATTACGACCGAACCGAGTTCGCAGTCGATGACCGTTTCGTGCGTCATCGGTGACCGAACGCGCGGTACGTCAGTTCTGTCGCGCCCGAGCCAGGCTGCGCACGATCGGATAGCCGACGAGGATGCCCACCGAGCCCCATGCGATGCCGCCGAGTTCGACCGAGCCGACCGTCAGCGTCAGGTCCCCGATGCCTGCGACGAGCGCCGCGGCCACGACCATCAGGTTGACCGGGTCGGTGAAGTCGACCTTGTTGTCGAACCAGATACGTACTCCGAGGAGACCGATCAGGCCGTACAGCACCAGCGTCGCACCGCCGATGACCCCGGAGGGAACGGTGAAGACGAGAGCCCCGAACTTCGGCGAGAACGCGAGAACCACGGCGGTCGCGGCGGCAACCCAGTACGCGGCCGTCGAGTAGACACGGGTGGCGGCCATGACGCCGATGTTCTCCGCGTACGTCGTCGTCCCCGACCCACCTGCCGCGCCGGCCAGGGTGGTGGCCAGGCCGTCGGCGATCAACGCGTCACCGGCCAGGTCGTCGAGCGACTTCCCCGTCATGGCCGACACGGCCTTGACGTGTCCGACGTTCTCCGCGATCAACACGATCACGACCGGCAGGGCGATGAGTACGACGGACAGCTCGAACGTCGGCCCGCGGAACTCGGGCACGCCGATCCAGGCCGCGTCGCGCATAGCGTCGAGCCTGGTCTGGTCGATCTCGCCGAGAACGGCCGCGAAGACCCATCCGATCACGACGCCGACCAGAATGCCGAGCCGACCGAGAAGTCCTGGACCGACGACGGTGACGAGCAGAATCGCGATCAACGTCACCGCCGCGACGAGCGGCTGCGCCTCGAACGACGACGTCGCGGCCGGAGCCAGGTTGAGCCCGATCAAGACGACGACGGCTCCGGTGACGACCGGCGGCATGACGGCTTCGATCACCCGTCCGCCCGCGAACCTGACGACGAAACCGATTGCGGCCAGGACGATTCCGACGGACATGACGGCGCCGAGTTGCGCTGCCGGCCCGTCTGCCTGCGCAGCACTGAGCGGGGCGATGAACGCGAACGACGATCCGAGGTAGCTCGGAATGCGTCCGCGTGTGATCACCAGGAAGAGCGCGGTGCCGATTCCGGAGAACAGCAAGGTGGTGGTCACCGGGAATCCGGTGACCGTCGGAACCAACAGCGTCGCACCGAACATGGCGATGACGTGCTGCATTCCGATACCGATCGTGCGCGGCCACGACAGACGTTCGTCCGGGGCCACCACCGCGCCTGCAGCGACAGTCTTTCCGTTGCCGTGCAGGGTCCATCCGAAGTTTCGACTCACAAGGACTGAATCCTAGAGGGCATTCAGTTCAGGATTGCAGCAACCGCCGCGCGTGCGGCGGAAGCGCTGTCCGCGCGCAGAGCTGCGTCGGCTGCCTCGACACACTTGTCGAACGTGACGGTCGACAGCTTCGCTCCGACGTGGGCGACGGCGGCCGACGCAGCCGACAGCGACGTGATGCCCAGACCCACGAGCACACACGCGAGCAACGGATCGGCCGCTGCCTCGCCGCATACACCGACCGGCTTGCCTGCGGCGGCACCTGCCTTGGCGGTGTGCGAGACGAGCGCGAGCACGGCAGGCTGCCACGGATCGGTCAGCGCGGCCAGTTGAGAGGACATCCGGTCGGCTGCCATCGTGTACTGGGCGAGGTCGTTCGTGCCGATCGACAGGAAGTCGACGTGCTCGAGAATGTGCTCGGCCAGCAGGGCCGCGGCGGGAACCTCGATCATCACCCCGGGTTTCAGCCCGCGCTCACGCACGTCGGCCGCGAACGCAGCGGCCTCGGCGGCGGTCGCGATCATCGGGGCCATGACCCACGGGTTCGAGCCGGTCGCCTTCGCTGCGGCGGCGATGCCGTCGAGCTGGCGATACAGGATGCCACGATCCTGTTCCGCGATGCGGATTCCACGAACACCGAGGGCAGGGTTGGCCTCGTCGGCGTGATTGGCGAAGCGCAACGGTTTGTCCGAGCCTGCATCGAGTGTGCGGACGACGACCTTGTGTCCGGCGAACGCCTCCAGCACCTCCCCGTAGATCGCGGCTTGCTCGTCGACGGTCGGCTCGGCGTCGCGGTCCAAGAAGCACAACTCCGTCCGAAACAGTCCGACGCCGTCCGCCGCGGAACTGCGGGCTGCGCGCGCGCCTGCGCCGTCCTGGACGTTCGCGAGGATGTCGACGGGGTGACCGTCCGCCGTGGCGCCCGGACCGCTCCAGCCCGACACACGGGCGAGTTCGGCTTTCGCGTCGGCGACGAGCCTCGCCGCGTCGTCCGCGTTCGGGTCGAGCACCACGTCGCCCGTCGTGCCGTCGACCATGGCCGTCGTGCCCGCGGGCACGTCGTCGAGACCGGCAACGGCGACGATGCAGGGGATGCCCAGCTGACGCGCGATGATCGCGGTGTGACTGGTGGGCCCGCCGAGCGACGTCGCCAAGCCGACGACGAGGGTGGCGTCGAGACCTGCGGTGTCGGCCGGCGCCAGGTCGTCGGCGAAGAGGATCGACGGCTCGGTCGGCACCGGCACGCCGGGCTCGTCGACTCCGAGAATTTCGGCGACGACCCGGTCGCGGATGTCGCGAAGGTCGGTGACGCGCTCGGCCATCAGTCCGCCGAGCTTCTCGAACATCGTCGCGATCTGTTGCGTTGCTGCTTCCGTCGCTGCCGTCGCGCGGGTGCCCTTGGAGATCAGCTTCTCGGCGGCACCGAGCCATCCGCGATCCTGGGCCATCGCGGCGTTCGCCGACAGGACTTCCGACGCGGCCCCGGTCGCGAGTTCCGCTCGTCCCCGCAGCCGGGCGGCCACGGTCGCGGCGGCCGTGCGGAAGCGTTCGAGCTCTTCGCCGCGCGCCGCGTCGTCGACGACGGTCGTGTCGGTCGGAACTTCCGGGCGACGGCCGGGTCGGATGACCGGGCCGAATCCCACACCGGGAACGACAGGAGTCCCCCGCAACACCGTGTCCTGCGCATCGGATCGCAGCGATCCCGTCATGTGTCCTCCTTCGTCGTTCGGTGTGTTCGACCCGTCACCCGCCGTTGTCTGTGATCGAGATTACTCGTCGGCCTTGACATGTCAACAGATACGGGCGTAAAACAACATAAACCAACAGTAATCAGGAAGGAGTCGGGGGTGTACGCAGAAGAACGACAGCAATCCATCGCGGAACTGATCAGCACCCGCGGCCGCGTCTCCGTCGCCGACCTGTCCGTTGCCTACGGCGTCACCACCGAAACGGTGCGACGCGATCTCGCAGTGCTCGACCGCCTCGGCGTCGTGCGTCGAGTGCACGGCGGAGCGGTGCCCGCATCGGCGCTGACGGCCACCGAGCCCGGTGTCGGAGAGCGCGAGTACACGCGCGCGGAGCAGAAGGACGCGATCGCGTCCGCAGCGCTCGACTACCTTCCTCCCGCGGGCGGCAGCGCCGTCTTCGACGCCGGAACCACCACCGGGCGACTGGCCTCCCTGCTGACCGGCGACCGCGACCTGACTCTCGTCACCAATTCGGTACCGATCGCCGCGAGGGTTGCGCCGCTCACCGGCGTGAACCTGCGGATGCTCGGCGGCCGCGTGCGCGGTACGACGCAGGCCGCCGTCGGACCCGAGGCCATGCAGGCGCTCGAATGGCTGCGCGTCGACGTCGCGTTCATCGGCACCAACGCCCTCAGTATCGGCCACGGGCTGTCCACACCGGACAGCGACGAAGCCGCCGTGAAACGAGCGATGGTCAATTGCGCCAACCATGTTGTCGTTCTCGCGGATTCGACGAAGATCGGCCGCGAACACCTCGTGAGCTTCGCCAGACTGGACCACATCGACGTCGTCGTCACCGACGGCGACATCGAGGACACGGATCGTAAGAGTTTGACCGACAACGGAATCGAGGTCGTGACCGCATGATCGTCACACTGACAGCGAACCCGAGTATCGACAGAACCGTCGTACTCGATTCGGAACTGGTTCGCGGCGGAGTGCATCGAGCACGCACCACCGTCAACGACCCCGGTGGCAAAGGCGTCAACGTCGCGCGAGTGCTGACGGGCGCGGGCGTCCAGTCCATGGCCGTCCTGCCTGCGGCAAGCGGCGACCCGCTGTTGGAAGCACTGAGCACCAAGGGCGTTCGCTTCTGGAGCGTGCCGACCGACGGCCTCGCACGCACCAACATCACCGTCAGCGAGCCCGGTGGCACGACGACCAAGATCAACGAACCCGGCGCCGTGCTCACCGCGGCAACGCGTGACGCGCTGTTCGAGACCGTCGTCGATCTCGGCCGCGACGCTGCGTGGGTTGCATTGTCGGGATCGCTGCCGCCCGGAATCGCACCCGGTTGGTACGCGGAACTCGTTCGCGCACTGCGCGAGACGCCGTGCAGGGTCGCCGTCGACACCTCGGACGAGCCATTGCTGTCGCTCGCCGAATCGTTCCCCGAATCCGCTCCCGACCTGATCAAGCCGAACTCCGAGGAACTCGCCCAGCTGACCGGCGTCGACGGCGACGCGCTCGAGCAGGCGGCGTCAGCCGGCGACCCGACCGCAGCGGTCGAAGCCAGCCGCATTCTGCTCGGTCGCGGCGTCGGCAGCGTTCTCGCCACTCTCGGCAGCGCCGGGGCCGTCCTCGTCACCGCCGAGGGTGCCTGGTTCGCCAGCCCGCCACGGATCGATGCCATCAGCACGGTCGGCGCGGGCGACTCCTCTCTTGCCGGCTACATCCTGGCCGACATCGAACACTGTTCGCCGGCCGATCGTCTCCGTCGCGCAGTCGCTTTCGGAACTGCAGCCACCGCCCTACCGGGTACGACGCTGCCGACGCCGAATCAAGCACGGCCCGACGCCGTCACCGTGCATGCTCTCGATTCACCTCCCGCCAGCTCGTCCTCTACCCCTTCCAGTTCGTCGACACTCTCCTAGGAGCCGTCATGTCCACACCAACCCACGATCCCGCGATCATCGCGGAGGAGCTCATCCTCCTCGATGCGGACCTCGGCGAGTCCAAAGATGCTGTCATCGAACGACTGTCCGAGACTCTTGCCGCCGCAGGCCGCGCGACCGACGCCGCGCCGCTGCGTGACGCCGCCCTCGCCCGCGAGGCTCAGTCCGCGACCGGCCTGCCCGGTGGGATCGCGATCCCGCACTGCCGCGCCGACGCCGTCACCTCGGCCTCGCTCGGTTTCGCTCGGCTGAACCCGAAGGTCGACTTCGGAGCACCGGACGGCCCTGCCGATCTCGTGTTCCTGATCGCAGCTCCGACCGGAGCCGGATCCGCGCACATGAAGCTGCTGTCGAGCCTCGCGCGTGCTCTCGTCAAGCCGGAGTTCGTCGCGTCGCTGCGCAACGCCGCCACCGCGGCCGACGTGGTCGCACTGGTCGACGGCGTGATCAACCCGGCACCGAAGGCTGCACCCGCCGAGGCACCTGCCGCCGCTCCCGCAGCTGCGCCTGCCACTGCGGAACCCGCTGCCGACGCACCCGCCGACGCCCCGAAGCACATCGTCGCCGTCACTGCCTGCCCGACCGGCATCGCGCACACCTACATGGCCGCCGACTCCCTCGTCGCAGCCGGTGAGCGAGCAGGTGTCACGGTGCACGTCGAGACCCAGGGATCGAGCGGAAGCACTCCCCTCGACACATCGGTCATCGCGAGCGCGGAAGCCGTCATCTTCGCCACCGACGTCGGTGTCAAGGGCAAGGAACGCTTCGCGGGCAAGCCCGTCGTGTCGTCCGGCGTCAAGCGCGCCATCAACGAGCCCGACGTCATGGTCACCGAGGCACTGCGTGCGTCGTACGACCCGAACGCAGCTCGCGTGTCCGGCACCGCAGCGTCCTCGAGCGGAAGCAGCGCGGCCGCGGGTGAACTCGGCTGGGGCACGCGAATCCGGCAGATCCTGCTGACCGGCGTCAGCTACATGATCCCGTTCGTCGCGGCAGGCGGTCTGCTCATCGCGCTCGGCTTCCTGCTCGGCGGATACGAGATCTCCGGCGTCGCCGAGGACATCGTCGTCAACAACTCCATCACGTCTCTTCCCGACGGCGGATTGACCGCCTACCTCGGAGCCGTGTTGTTCCAGATCGGCGCGCTGTCGTTCAGCTTCCTCGTGCCCGCCCTGGCCGGCTACATCTCGTACGCCATCGCCGACAGGCCGGGTCTCGCACCAGGATTCACGGCCGGTGCCGTTGCGGTGCTCGTCGGAGCAGGCTTCATCGGCGGTCTCGTCGGTGGTCTGATCGCAGGCTTCGTCGCACTGTGGATCAGCAAGTGGCGCATTCCGGCCGTGCTGCGTGGCCTCATGCCCGTCGTCATCATTCCGTTGTTCGCGACGCTGATCGTCGGCGGAATCATGTTCCTCGTGCTCGGCAAGCCGCTCGCCGCGATCACCAGCGGACTCACCAACTGGCTCAACGGCCTCAGCGGCAGCTCGGTGGTCATCCTCGGCGTCATTCTCGGCCTGATGATGTGCTTCGACCTCGGTGGCCCGGTCAACAAGGCCGCGTACGCATTCGCCACCGCCGGTCTGTCGGTGACCGACACCGCATCGCTGCGCATCATGGCTGCTGTCATGGCTGCCGGTATGGTTCCGCCGCTCGCGATGGCACTCGCGTCGGCCATTCGACCGAGGCTGTTCACCGAAGCCGAGCGCGAGAACGGTAAGGCGGCATGGTTCCTCGGCGCGGCGTTCATCTCCGAAGGCGCCATCCCGTTCGCCGCAGCCGACCCGCTGCGCGTCATCCCGTCGATGATGGCCGGCGGTGCTGTCACCGGCGCCCTCATCATGGCAACCGACGTCACGCTCAGTGCCCCGCACGGTGGCATCTTCGTCTTCTTCGCCATCGGCAAGATCGTCTGGTTCCTCATCGCTCTCGCGGCCGGAACCGTCGTGTCGGCTCTGCTCGTCGTGTTTGCCAAGCAGTTCGTCAAGGGTAAGAACGCTCCGACCGAAGAAGCGCTCGACCCCGACGTCGTCCCCGCCTGATCCCCACCCACTTCTCGAACCCTGCAGGAGAATCACATGCCCAGCACCACAGTCACCGTCGGATCGTCCATCGGTCTGCACGCTCGTCCCGCAGCGTTGATCGCCGAGGCAGTCGCCGAAGCCGGCGTCGACGTCACCCTCGCGGTAGCGGACCAGGAGCCGGTCGACGCCGGATCCGCTCTGATGATCATGACCCTCGGCGCCACCAAGGGCACCGAGGTGACCGTCGAGAGCGAAGACCAGGCAACGCTTGACAAGATCGTGGCTCTCGTCGAGTCCGACCTCGACGCCTGATTCCCGGCTAGCTACGCGTTCGGGTCCGCCCGAACGCGTAGGCAGTCGACGCGAGTACAAGAACACCGGCGCCGGCAAGCGCACCGAACGACCATCGGCCACCCGATGACGTGTCGGTCGCTGCCGTCGCCGGTGGCGGTTCCACCAACGATGTCGCGTCGCGCAGCATTTGGATCGGAGGCACAGGACCACCCGCCGCCTCCGACGCGACGAGAAGGTTGCCGTCGGTGTCGAAAGCGACTGCCTCACCCTGAGGCTGCGACGGCAGCGCGACGACGACCGGGTCTCCGGCCAGCGCTCCCGCGACGTCACCATCGGTCACCGGGAACAGGTAGACATCGGTGTAGGTGCGCACGGCCGCGACGGCACCGTCCCGACTGACTGCACCCCCCGTCGCGAGAATCGATCCGGTGATGAACGGCGGGCCCCCGGGCGTGTCGGTCCGCTGGAATGCGCGCTCCCCCATCCTCTTCAGTGGAGTGGGACCGGGCGACGCCAGTTGCTCGACGGTCTCGTCGCCGGCCGGGACGTAGATTCCGCTGACGCCCGATACTTCCTTCGTGACGATCACCGGACGTCCGCCGGGTTCGATCAGGACGGTTTCGGCGTCGTGAGGGCCATCCGGAAAAGTCAGCCGGTGCAGCTCACCGTCACCGGTCGACGGATCCATGCTCGTGAGTGCAACGGTATCGCGGCTACGCAGGTTGTCGCCGGTATCGGACAGCCACAGTCGGCCGTCGTGCGAGCCGAGATCCTCGACGTCGTACGGATCGACCGGCACGTCGAGCCACCGCGTCACAGCGCACGAGCTGTCGAGGACCGCGAGCCGGTGATCGGTTCCGCTGTCTCCGATCGCGTACAGCTCACCCTCGATGGCCGTGAGCCCCGAGAGCTCGTCCAGGCCCGGATCGGTGGGTGTGCACAGGGTCTCGAACTGTTCCTGTCGAACGTCGGGCTCAGCGTCGGCGGTAACCGGGACGAGCATCAGCGCACCGACGAGACCGGTGACGGCGACACCCCTCATGTGGTGGTCAGGCGGTGACGGCGTCGTAGGCGAAGTCCGACAACACCGACGCGAGAGCGTGGGGAACTCGCGCAGCGACGTGCGTGCCCCCCGCCTCGTGCGTCGACTCGCTGATGCGTCCCTCGGAGTGGATACGGGCAACGAGATCGCCGCGCGTGTACGGGATCAACACGTCGACCTCCGCTTCGGGCCAGGCCAGGATCTCGCCGAGATGGTCGCGCAATTCGGCGACGCCTTCTCCCGTGCGCGCCGAGACGAACCGTGCCCCGGGAAGCAGTCCACGCAGCTGCGTCAGCTGGACGGGATCGGCGGCGTCGATCTTGTTGACGACGATCAACTCGGGTGGCATCGGGGCGTCGTGTTCCTTGACGACGTCCATGATGACCTCGCGCACGGCCTTGATCTGGTCGGTCGGCAGCGGATCCGACCCGTCGACGACGTGCAGCAGCAGGTCTGCGTCGGTCACTTCTTCCAGCGTCGAACGAAATGCTTCGACGAGTTGGGTCGGCAGGTGCCGCACGAATCCGACGGTGTCGGTGAGCACGATCGCGCGACCGTCGTCGAGCGTCGACTTCCGCGACGTCGGATCCAGCGTCGCGAAGAGAGCGTTCTGCACGAGCACACCGGAACCGGTGAGCTTGTTGAGCAGACTCGACTTGCCGGCGTTGGTGTATCCGACGATCGCGATGTTGGGCGTCGTGCTTCCCACCCGGCGTTCACGCTTGGTGTCACGGGCCTGCTTCATGCCCTTGATCTCGCGTCGCAGCTTGGCCATGCGTTCGCGAATACGACGACGATCGGTCTCGATCTTGGTCTCACCGGGACCACGCAGACCCACACCGCCGTTGCTGCCGGCACGACCACCGGCCTGCCGGGACATCGATTCACCCCAACCGCGCAGTCGCGGAAGCATGTACTCCATCTGCGCGAACGCGACCTGAGCCTTGCCCTCGCGTGACGTCGCGTGCTGGGCGAAGATGTCGAGGATCAACGCCGTACGGTCGATGACCTTGACCTTGACGACCTTCTCCAGCGCATTGAGCTGTGCGGGAGTCAGTTCACCGTCGCAGATCACGGTGTCGGCACCGGTGGACAGGACGACGTCGCGCAGCTCGTGTGCCTTACCCGAACCGATGTAGGTGGCGGGGTCGGGCTTGTCGCGACGCTGCATCAGTGCGTCGAGCACTTCGGAGCCGGCGGTCTCGGCGAGCGCGGCCAGCTCGGCCATGCTGTTCTCGGCCTGCGCGGCCGTGCCGCTGGTCCAGACACCGACGAGCACGACGCGTTCGAGGCGTAGCTGTCGGTATTCGACCTCGGTGACGTCGGCGAGCTCGGTGGACAGGCCTGCGACGCGTCGGAGCGCCGTGCGCTCTTCGAGCTGCATGTCACCGGACGAGGGAGTGTCCTCGTCGAGTGGAAGTGGGGATCGGGCGATGCGCCTCGACCACGCTTCCGATTCCTGCGGCGTCCAGCGCTCGGCGGAATCGGTGTCGGCCTCCGGGCCCACGTGGTTTTCAGGGTGATGTGTCTCAGTCATGTACTGTCCATCATCCACGAAATCGGCAGCACATGCACGTGAGTTTCAGCCGAGCTCCTGCCACCACGTGTCGTCGACGGTGCCTTCGGCGAGCAGAACCGAGGGTCCGCGCAGCACCGAGCCGGAGTCGTCGATCGTCACGGTGACCTCGCCACCGGGAACGCCGACGACGACGGAACCCGAATCGAGGCCCTCGTAGGACAGTGCCGCTGCCGCCGCCGCGACCGTCCCCGTGCCGCACGAGCGGGTCTCCCCGACGCCACGCTCGAACACACGCATGTCGACCCGGCCGAACTGCAGACGCGTCACGATCTCGACGTTCGCGCCGTTACGGAAGAAGTCCGCGTCCAGATCGGGAGGAGTCGACAGATCCAGCTCTCGCAGCGACACGACGTCGGCGGATGCGTCTACGCAGGCCAGATGCGGGTTGCCGACATCGATGCCGATGCCGTCGAACGTCCGGCCACCCAGTGTGGTGCTGCTGGCCCCCAGTAGCTGCACGTCGCCCATCTCGACCGACACGTCTGCGTTCGTCTCGTCGAACTTGTGCACGGTGACCGGTCGCGCTCCTGCCCGCGACCCCACGACGAACCGGTCGCCGTCCACGAGGCCGTGTGCACGCACGTAATGCGCGAAGACCCGGACACCGTTACCGCACATCTCAGCGATGGTGCCGTCACCGTTGCGGTAGTCCATGAACCAGTCGTCCGCGCCGACGCCGACCGGCAGTCGGTCGAGGACGCCTGCGTCGCGCAGCGCGCCTGCACGAGCGACACGCAAGACACCGTCGGCGCCGATCCCGCGACGTCGATCGCACAGCGCGGCGACACGGGTGCGCAGCAGTTCGATCTTCACATCGGGATCGAACAGCACGACGAAGTCGTTCTGCGTTCCGTGGCCCTTGGCAAAATGCATGGTCGAAATCCTACCGCTGGGCGTCATGCCCGGAGACGGCTGCAAGTGCTGTCTCGGACAACCGGGCGTCCGCGCCGTCGAGCCACTGCACCCTGGGGTCACGCCGAAACCACGACCGCTGCCGACGGACGTAACGGCGCGTGCCGATGAACGTGCGCTCCCGCGCGTAATCCAGGTCGGTGTCGCCGGCGAGGTAGTCCAGCACCTGGGCGTATCCGATGGCCCGCGACGCGGTGACGCCGTCACGCAGCCCCTGATCGACCAGCGCGGCGACTTCGTCGACGAGGCCCGACTCGAACATCAGATCCGTTCGTCGGGCGATCCGCTCGTCGAGTTCGCCGGTGTCGCGATCCACTCCCAGGATGCGCGTGCCCCACCGCGGCGTCCCGATCGTGGGCGCCGACGCCGCGAACGGCAGCCCGGTGATCTCGACGACCTCCAGTGCGCGCACCATGCGACGGCCGTCGGTCGGGAGGATGGACGCCGCCGCCTCCGGATCGGCCGCGGTCAGCGCGCGATGCACCGCCTCGGTCCCACCGTCGGCCAGTAGCTGCTCCCAGCGTGCCCTCACCTCGGGATCGGTTGCAGGGAACGCCCACTCGTCGAGCAGCGACTGGACGTACATCATCGATCCGCCGACGATGATCGGCACCTTGCCGCGGGCCGCGATCTCCTCGACGTCCCGGACGGCCGACGCCTGGTACTTGGCCACCGTTGCGATTTCGGTGACGTCGAGTACGTCCAGCTGGTGATGCGGAATCCCGCGCCGCTCGTGCACGGGCAGCTTGGCGGTGCCGATGTCCATGCCGCGATAGAGCTGCATCGCATCGATGTTGACGATCTCACCGTCCAGGGTCTCGGCGAGATCGAGCCCGAGGTCCGATTTCCCGGTCGCGGTCGGTCCGACGACCGCGATCGGGGTGCGCGAACTCATGCCGGCAGCTCCCAGAATCCGGCGAAGTAGCCGACACCGAACGGCGCTCCCCTGTGCAACGGAATCGAACTCACGACGACGTCGCCGACGACGGCTGCCGACACCTGCCACGCTGCGGCACCGGACGCGCCGAGCTCCCGGCACAGATCGCGGTCGATCCCGGCGAGGAACGAGACGTCGGCGCGTTCGAGTGCGTCGTCGAGCCCGGACTGGAACGCGGCCGCGCGATCGTCGAACGAGCCGGGCGCCTTCGGTGTCAGCGTCGTGCAACCGTCCGCGACGACGAGCACACCCCAGTCCTCGTCGTCGGCGTCCATGCGCTGCCGAAGTTCGTGGCCCAGGCGGCGGCAGGTCGACGCATCCGTGTCGGCGGCGACGATGCGCGCCTCGACGACGGCGCCCGGAACGGCATGGCCGCGCAGCCACCCGGCGATCAACGCCGCCAGCGGCATCCGGTCGTCCGTCTGCGCCGCGTCGGTGGACAGGCCGACCTCGACGTCGACCCCGTATCCGCGGAACGAGCCACGCGCGACGGGCGGCACGGTCGCAGGCTCATCGGCCACACCGAGCGCAATCCAGCGAGTGGCGACGCGGCCGAGTCGGGTCGCGGCATCCAGCGCCGCGCGACGTACTGCGTCCGTCTCGGAGGCTCCACCGCCGGTCAACTCCGGAACCAACAGGGGCGGGGACGGCACCAGGGCCACTGCGCGGAACACGACGACCACGCTAGTCGGTGGACGCGAATGCGCCGACACGGATGCCGCCGTTGGCGTACGACATCGTCTGTTGCTCTCCGACCTGTTTCAATGGTCGGAACCGGCGACACCGAGTTCAATGGTGTTCATCGGTGACCACAGCGCGATAGAGGCAGCCGTGACGCGCGGCAGAGACGAGGAACAATGACCGACCCCAGTGGCACGACCAGCAGCGGCTCTTCCGAATCTGCAGGTCCGAAGCCCGGAAGCCCCAAGCCCGGCGGTCCGAAGCCGGGCGCTCCGAAGCCTGGCGGCGTATCGCAGAAGGCAGCCAAGCCGTCGACTCCGGGGGTGGCCAAACCTCATCCTGTCTCGTCGCACGTCGCGTCCGTGACGCCCACCGTCGCGCCTCCGAGCGATCCGAGCAAGTTCGGCCGCGTCGACGACGACGGCACCGCCTGGGTGACGACGCCCGACGGCGAACGCCAGATCGGCTCGTGGCAGGCAGGCGACGCGGCCGAGGGCCTCGCGCACTTCGGACGACGCTACGACGACCTGTCCACCGAGGTGGCACTCCTCGAAGCTCGGCTGACGGCAGGCTCCGGTGACGCGAAGAAGACGAAGGCGGCCGCGCAAGCGCTGCTCGAGTCCATTCCGACCGCGGCGATCATCGGTGACATCGACGCGCTGACCCGTCGGCTCGAGGTCGTCGTCGAGCATTCGGAGGCCGCGGCGGCCGTGGCGAAGCACGAGAAGGAACTCGAGCGGGCGGCGCACACCTCGCGCAAGGAGGAGCTCGCGGCCGAGGCCGAGCAGATCGGTAGCGAGTCCACGCAGTGGAAGCACGCCGGCGACCGGCTTCGCGAGATCCTCGACGAGTGGAAGACCATCCGCGGCGTCGACCGCAAGGTGGACGACGCGCTCTGGAAGCGCTACTCGAAGGCGCGCGAGAACTTCAACCGTCGTCGAGGCGCGCACTTCGCCGACCTCGACCGCGAGCGCGGGGCCGCCAAGGCACGCAAGGAAGAGCTCGTCGAACAGGCGCGTGCGCTGTCGTCGTCGACCGATTGGGGTCCGACCGCCGGGGCGTTCCGCGACCTGCTCGTCGAATGGAAGGCAGCCGGACGAGCGCCACGCGACGCCGACGACGCACTGTGGACGAACTTCAAGGCCGCGCAGGACGTGTTCTTCGCGGCGCGGAACGCAGCAGCCTCCGAGCGTGACGCCGAGTTCGAGGCCAACGCCGCCGCGAAGGAAGAACTGCTGAGCCACTACACCCACATCGATCCGGCCAAGGATCTCGAAGCTGCCCGTGCGTCGCTGCGGGATCTTCAGGAGAAGTGGGACGAGATCGGCAAGGTTCCCCGCGATCGCATGCACGACCTGGAGGGCAAGCTACGCGCCATCGAGAAGACGGTCCGCGACGCCGCCGACGACCAGTGGCGACGGACCGATCCGGAGGCATTGGCTCGCGCGGCGCAGTTCCGCGAGCGCGTCGCGCAGTTCGAGGAGCAGGCTGCGAAGGCTCAGGCCGCAGGCAAGGACAAGGACGCGAAGAAGGCTCTCGAGCAGGCTCAGCAGTGGCGTGAATGGGCCGACGCCGCCGAGGGCGCCGTCGGCGAACGGTAGACGATCAGCGCTTGCGGTCGGTCGGCCGTCCCAGGACGGGTCCGGCCCACTGCGAGTTCTGCTCGGCCTCGGTGGCAGCACGCCGACGGCGTTCCTGCGCCTCGAGCTGTGCGGTGGTCTTGTTCCATACGGCCTTGAGCCAGTGGAACGTCAGCAGCAGCACGGCGATCCACGCGACGATCAGGCCGATACCCGGGCCGCCCCCGGACACGTCGGACGGCAACGTCTGACGCGACCAGATCGACAGCATCCCGAAGACGCAGGCGACGGCGGATCCGCACAGCGCCGCCCAGGCCAACGCCCAGATTCGCGTCACCAACGCCAGCACCGAGAACACGATGCCGAAGACAAGCACGAACCATTCGAAGATGCGCGACGGCAGTGCGATGGACTCGCCCAGAGCGGACGAGTTGCCGGACAGCACGTCGAAGCCCGTCGCGCCGCCCGCGTGCGGCAACGCGAGCGTGCCGAGCAGAACGAGCACGAGGACGGCGACGACCACCGCTCGCACTCCCGGATCGATCTCGGAGTCGATGCGACGCTCGGCGGTGTCGTAGTCGGGCTTCTGGCCGTCGGGTGTCGTGTTGTCGGGGGTCCTGCGATCGGAACTCATGCGCTGCATCCTGTCTGCACGGGCATCGGAGCCGGGGCGCCGACGGACGGCAGCCCCAGACCGACGCCGATGGGGGCTGTCTTGGGTAGTTCTCCGCGCTCGTAGGCGTCGCCGGCCCTGGTGCGCCGATGCGTCGCAACTCCGGAATCGGCGATCAGGTGGTACGGGGCGGCGGCGGTGACCGTCGTCGTCACGATGTCGCCGGGACGAATCTGCTCGCCGCGGTGATTCTCGGTACCGAAGTGGACGAGCCTGCCGTCGCGGGCACGGCCGCTCATCCGGTGCGTCGCCGCGTTCTTGCGGCCTTCGTTCGAGGCGACGAGCAGTTCGACCTCGGTGCCGACCAGTTCGCGGTTCGCCTCGAGCACGATCTCCTCCTGGAGCGCGATCAGCCGGTTGTACCGCTCCTGCACGACTTCCTTGGGCACCTGGTCGTCCATGTCGGCGGCCGGCGTTCCCGGACGCTTGGAGTACTGGAAGGTGTAGGCGTTCGAGAAGCGTGCGCGACGCATCACCTCGAGCGTCTGCTCGAAATCCTCTTCGGTCTCTCCGGGGAATCCGACGATGATGTCGGTGGTGATCGCAGCGTTCGGCATCGCGGCACGAACCTTGTCGATGATGCCGAGGAACTTCGTCTGCCGATACGAACGTCGCATCGCCTTCAAGATGCGGTCCGAACCGGACTGCAGCGGCATGTGCAACGTCGGGCAGATGTTGGGTGTCGTCGCCATCGCTTCGATGACGTCGTCGGTGAATTCGGCCGGATGCGGCGAGGTGAAGCGGACGCGTTCGAGTCCGTCGATGTGTCCGCACGCCTTCAGCAACGACGCGAATGCACCTCGGTCACGAGGCAACTCGGGGTCGGCGAACGATGCGCCGTAAGCGTTCACGTTCTGGCCGAGCAGCGTCACTTCGAGCACACCCTGGTCGACGAGAGCCTGCACTTCCGCGAGGATGTCTCCCGGCCGACGGTCGATCTCCTTGCCGCGCAACGCCGGAACGATGCAGAACGTGCACGTGTTGTTGCAGCCGACCGAGATCGACACCCAGCCCGCGTACGGCGACTCACGCTTGGCGGGCAGCGTCGACGGGAACGCATCGAGAGATTCGAGGATCTCGACCTGCGCCTCGTCGTTGTGTCGCGCGCGTTCGAGCAGAACCGGCAACGAGCCGATGTTGTGGGTGCCGAAGACGACGTCGACCCACGGCGCCTTGGTGACGACGGTGTCGCGGTCCTTCTGCGCGAGGCATCCGCCGACCGCGATCTGCATGCCCGGGTTCCGACGCTTGGCCGGACGCAGCATGCCGAGATTTCCGTACAGCTTGTTGTCGGCGTTCTCACGCACCGCACACGTGTTGAAGACCACCAGATCCGCGTCGACGCCTTCGGCTGCGGGTACGTACCCCGCGTCCTCGAGCAGGCCCGCCAGACGCTCCGAATCGTGCACGTTCATCTGGCACCCGTGGGTCCGAACTTCGTAGCTCCGCGCGGTGTCGTCGGTGCCGAGGGGGGTATCCAGGTGACTCGTTTCCACCCCTCCAGGGTACGGCCCGGCAGGTCGTGCCGACGCCGGGGACCGACGCGCCTCGAGGACCGGTACCGACCGACAGTAAAGTTTCCATTACATAATCCCCATTGTCGGGTGAAAAGCGCTGCCGACAACCAAACTACGAATAGGGTTCTGCCGTATGACGCACGCTACCGACGCGCCGGCCTCCGGCGCTCTTGCCAAGCGACCCCCGATGATCTCACTGAAGTCGGTTGACAAGCACTTCGGCGATCTGCACGTCCTCAAGAACATCGATCTGGACGTACCGACCGGTCAGGTCGTGATCGTGCTCGGACCGTCCGGTTCGGGTAAGTCGACCTTGTGCCGCACCATCAACCGGCTCGAGCCCATCGATTCCGGCACGATCGAGGTCGACGGTTCCGTCCTCCCCGCCGAAGGCAAGGCGCTTGCCGCGTTGCGTGCGGACGTCGGCATGGTGTTCCAATCGTTCAACCTGTTCGCGCACAAGACGATTCTCGAGAACGTCATGCTGGCTCCGCTCAAGGTGCGCAAGCTGAAGAAGGACGAGGCACGCGAGAACGCGCTGAAGCTCCTCGAACGCGTCGGGATCGCCAACCAGGCCGACAAGTACCCCGCACAGCTGTCAGGTGGACAGCAGCAGCGCGTCGCCATCGCACGCTCCCTCGCCATGAACCCGAAGGTCATGCTGTTCGACGAGCCGACGTCCGCACTCGACCCCGAAATGGTCAACGAAGTGCTCGACGTCATGACCTCGCTCGCGAAGGAAGGCATGACGATGCTCGTCGTCACCCACGAGATGGGCTTCGCGCGCAAGGCAGGCGACCGCGTCATCTTCATGGCCGACGGCGCCGTCGTCGAGGACACCGACCCGGAGACGTTCTTCACGTCGCCGAAATCGGACCGCGCCAAGGACTTCCTGGGCAAGATCCTCGGACACTGAGCGTGTTCGAGCTCGTCGGATCATTCACCGTCACAGCATCACTCGCAGGACCAACCATGGAGGAACACCAGTGAGAATCAACCGCACGCTTCGCTTCGCTGCCGGGATCGCAGCTCTCGCCGTCGTCGCTACCGCCTGCGGCGGCGGCGAAGAGGCACGCAGCGTCTCGTCGAGCGCAGAGAGCGGCAACTTGATCGTCGGCATCAAGTACGACCAGCCCGGCCTCGGCCTCCGCAACCCCGACGGCACCTTCAGCGGCTTCGACGTCGAGGTCGCCAAGTACGTCGCCGGACAGCTCGGCGTGTCCGAGGAGAACATCGAATTCAAGGAAGCTCCGTCCGCACAGCGCGAGACCTTGATCCAGAACGGCGAGGTCGACTACGTCGTCGCTACCTACTCGATCACCGACGCCCGCAAGGAGAAGGTCGGCTTCGCCGGACCGTATTTCGTTGCCGGACAGTCGCTCCTGGTCTCCGAGAGCAACACCGACATCACGGGCCCCGACTCGCTCAACGGCGGCAAGAAGCTGTGCTCGGTCACCGGTTCCACCCCGGCACAGAACGTGAAGGACAAGTACGCCCAGGACGTCCAGCTCCAGGAGTACGACACCTACTCCGCATGCGTCGAGGCCCTGCGTAACGGCGCCGTCGACGCCGTCACCACCGACGACATCATTCTCGCCGGCTACGCGGCGCAGTACCCCGGTGAGCTGAAGGTCGTCGGAGAGCCGTTCACCACCGAGAACTACGGCATCGGCCTCGCGAAGGACGACACCGAGGGACGCAACCAGATCAACGACGCCATCGAGGAGATGGTCACGAGCGGCGCATGGGCGACCGCGTTCGAGGAGACCGTCGGTGCATCCGGGTACGAGCTGCCCGCCGAGCCGACCGTCGACCGTTACTGACGCTCTGCGCCTCGCCCTGGTGCGCACCGAATGTCGGCGCACCGGGGCGAGGCGGCCCATTCGAGCCGATAGGACATCCCCACATTGAACCTTCTGAGCAAGTACGGCGATCAACTCGTCGACGCGTTCATCATGACCATCAAGTTGACGGTTCTGTCCGCGATCGGCGCCCTGATCATCGGTACCATCATCGCGGCGATGCGCGTGTCACCGATTCCGATCGCGCGCGCCATCGCCACCGGATACGTCACGATCTTCCGTAACACTCCCCTGACGCTGATCATTCTGTTCACGTCGTTCGGCCTGTACCAGACGATGGGTGTCGCACTGGCGCCTCAGGATTCTCCGACGTTCTTGGTGGACAACAACTTCCGGCTCGCGATTCTCGGACTGAGTGTCTACACGGCGTCGTTCGTCGCCGAGTCGCTGAGGTCCGGCATCAACACCGTTCCGGTCGGTCAAGCCGAAGCGGGCCGTTCGCTCGGTATGACGTTCACCCAGAACATCACGATCGTCGTTCTCCCACAGGCGTTTCGAGCCGTGATCGGGCCGCTCGGCAGCGTCCTGATCGCACTGACCAAGAACACGACCATCGCGTCCGTGATCGGCGTCGCGGAAGCCTCGCTGCTCATGAAGACGATGATCGAGAACGAGGCCGCGATCTTCGTCGTCGGTGGCATCTTCGCACTCGGCTTCGTCATCCTGACGCTTCCGACCGGGCTTCTGTTCGGCTACCTCAGCAAGCGATTGGCGGTGAAGTGATGAGTGACGCCGTAGCGGTTCTCTACGACGTTCCAGGACCCAAAGCGCGAATTCGCTATCGCATCCTGTCCGGTGTCGTGCTGGTGGTGTCCCTCGGCATCGCCTACCTGATCTACCGCGCGCTCGACGCCAAAGGCCAGTTGACGTCGGACAAATGGGATCCGTTCCTCGAATCGACGACCTGGACCACCTACCTCTTGCCGGGTCTCCAGGGCACCTTGGTCGCGGCCGCGCTGTCGATCGTCTTCGCGCTGATCCTCGGTGCAGTCCTCGGCATCGGCCGACTGTCCGATCATCGGTCGGTCCGCGTCGTCAGCGGCGTGATCGTCGAATTGTTCCGAGCAGTGCCGGTTCTGATCCTGATGATCTTCCTCTACGCGGTGTACGCGGAGTACGAGGTCTTCAAGGTCAAGTACCTGGCTCTCGCCGCGGTGGTCACCGGCCTGACGCTGTACAACGGTTCGGTCATCGCGGAAATCGTTCGCGCGGGCGTCAATTCGCTGCCGAAGGGCCAGACCGAAGCCGCCTCGGCGCTCGGTATGCGTAAGGGCCAGGTCATGAGAATCGTCCTGCTGCCGCAGGCGATCACGGCGATGCTGCCTGCCATCATCTCGCAGATGGTCGTCGCCTTGAAGGACTCCGCGCTCGGCTACCTCATCGGTTACGTCGAAGTGGTCCGCGCCGGTCAGCAGGTCGGTGCGTTCTACGGCAACTACCTGCCGGCTCTGATCATCGTCGCGATCATCATGATCATCGTGAACTCGCTGCTGACGAAGCTCGCGACCGTCGTCGAACGACGGATGCGGCAGAAGAAGCGCAGGACCGGCGGCGGCGGTGTGGTGGCAGCCGCGGACTTCGGTGGCGGTCCGGCCGGAGCAGCCTGATCTCCACGGGATCCTGATCTACGAGGCGCCCACATACGAGGCGAGGCCCGCAACACGGATCGATCGTGTTGCGGGCCTCGCGTTTTCGACGGTAGTTACGGGTGGACGATCACCCGAGGTGTTCACCGTCGAAGTCTTCGGTGTCGGCGCCGAGCGCATCGAGTTCGGACTTGACGATTCCGAACGCCATGCCCTGCGAATAGCCCCGGCGCGCAAGCATTCCGACGAGCCTGCGGACTATCTTGTCTCGTTCTGCACGCGCATCGGGGTCATTCGGACTCGGCAGCCGAAGCGTTCGACACTTCTTGCGGACCAGTTCCGTTGCGCGTGCGCGTTCGTCGTCGCTGTCGATCTGATCCAGCGCGTTCTGCGCGTGCGCACCCGTGACACCCTTGTTGCGGAGTTCCAGGCCGATCGCACGCTTGCCCTTGCCGGAGTACGTGTGCCGCGAGTGCACCCACTGCTCCGCGAACGCGGCGTCGTCGACGAGCTTGGCCGCTTCGAGACGAGCAAGAACGGCAGTGGACACCTCCGCAGAGAAGCCCTTCTTCGCCAGACTCGTCTCGAGCTCGTGACGACTCCGAGCACGGTCGGTCAGCAACCGAAGGCAGACGTCCTTCGCCTGCGCTTCGGTTCCACCACCCTCCACTGCCGGCATCGGAGCGTCAGAAGTCGACCGGAGCAGCCGCGTCGTCGGTGGCCGTGACGTCGGCGCCGATCTGGAGCTTCTCCATGATCTTCTTCTCGATCTCGTCGCGAACGTCCGGGTTCTCGAGCAGGAACTTACGGGCGTTCTCCTTGCCCTGGCCGAGCTGGTCACCGTCGTAGGTGAACCACGAGCCCGACTTGCGGATGAACCCGTGCTCGACGCCCATGTCGATCAACGAGCCCTCGCGGCTGATGCCCTTGCCGTACAGGATGTCGAACTCGGCCTGCTTGAACGGCGGTGCGACCTTGTTCTTGACGATCTTCACGCGCGTACGGTTACCGACTGCCTCGGTACCGTCCTTGAGGGTTTCGATACGACGAACGTCGAGGCGGACGGACGAGTAGAACTTGAGCGCCTTACCACCGGTGGTGGTCTCCGGCGATCCGAACATGACACCGATCTTCTCGCGCAGCTGGTTGATGAAGATCGCCGTGGTGCCCGAGTTGCTCAGAGCACCGGTCATCTTGCGCAGCGCCTGGCTCATCAGGCGAGCCTGCAGACCGACGTGGCTGTCACCCATCTCGCCCTCGATCTCGGCGCGCGGCACGAGCGCTGCCACCGAGTCGATGACCAGGATGTCGAGTGCGCCGGAGCGAATCAGCATGTCCGCGATCTCGAGCGCCTGCTCACCGGTGTCCGGCTGAGAGACCAGCAGCGCATCGGTGTCGACGCCGAGCTTCTTGGCGTAGTCGGGATCGAGTGCGTGTTCCGCGTCGATGAACGCGGCGATTCCGCCGTTGCGCTGCGCATTCGCCACAGCGTGCAACGCAACCGTGGTCTTACCGGAGGATTCCGGACCGTAGACCTCGATGACGCGGCCGCGCGGCAGTCCGCCGATGCCGAGCGCGACGTCCAGAGCAATCGAGCCGGTGGGAATGACAGCGATCGGCTGACGAACCTCGTCACCGAGGCGCATCACCGATCCCTTGCCGAAGTTCTTGTCGATCTGCGCAAGGGCGAGATCGAGCGCTTTGTCGCGATCGTAAGCAGGCATCGTGATCTCCTCGTATGGTCTCGTTCAGCTTCGCGTCGAACGTGTTGCCGGTAACGGTAGAGCTAGGCACCGACAGAAAACGTCTCGAACCGCTGCGCACCGAATGACACCAGCATAGGCGAACACGTGTTCGATAGTTCGATTCGGGCTATCGACACGCCGACGGAACTTTCACCAGCGATCGCGCGGCACGTCGAATTCGCTGCACAGGGCACGCCACACGTCGCGTGGATCTACCCCGGCTTCGATCGCTTCGGCCCCGGTCTGCCCGCCCAGGCTCTGGATGACGTGATCGACGAGCATGGAATCTCCCCGAACCTGGCCGAACTCTTCTGTCAGCAACTCACGAAACTCGGTCAGACGCACACGTCAACCGTAACCGACGATGCGTCACCCCAGCGCGCGGTGGCAGACCTCCACGGGGTCCTTCACGTCGGCCGCACCGGCTGCGGCCGCCTCCGCGGCACGTGCGAACGCCGCATCCTCGATCACACGCAGAACCGCGTCGGCCACTGCCTGTGGGCTCGGCGGCCGAACCACGACGGCACTCCCCTGCCGTTCGGCGCGATTGGCGAGCTCCCATTGATCCCCGCCTCCGGGAATCGCGACGACGGGTACTCCGTGGATCAGCGCTTTCGCGAGCATGCCGTGTCCGCCGCCGCAGACGACGACGTCCGCGTGCGTCAGCAGCTCGTCCTGACGCCCCAGGCCCGCGTTGGCCCAGCTCGGTAGATCGGCGGGCGGTTCGTCGAGCATCGACGCGACCACCCGGACGCCACGTCCGGACAGGCCCTCCAGGGTCGCGTCGAGCATGCCGTGCGCGCCGGTGAACGCCGTCGACGGCGCCACCATCACGACGGGACCCGAGCCGTCCGGGACCGACAACGTCTCGGCCGTCGGCTCCCACAACAGCGGGCCGACGACGTGTGCCTCCGCGGGCCAGTCCGGCCTCGGGACCTCGAGTGCGGGGATGGTCGCGATCAGACGTGCAACGGGCCCAGGATCCTCCGCAGGCAGACCCACGCTCTCGCGCGCGACACCGCGCTGCGCCTTGCCGCGCGCGATGGACCGTCCCGTCGCGGACCGCATGAGTGCGTCGCGGATCCTCCCGCGGATACCGGTTCCTGGGGCGAGCCCACTGCCGATGGGCGGCAAGCCCTTCGACGGCGCGTACAAGGGGTGCGGCGCGAGCTCGACCCAGGGAATGCCGAGACGTTCGGCAGCGATACCTCCTCCCGCCGTCAGGATGTCGGACACGACGAGGTCGGGTGCTACGTCCCTGAGATCGGGAAGCAACTCGGTCGAGATGAACGCGGCGCGCGCGTGAATGCGCTGACCCGCATCCATGTCGTCGTCCTCTGGGCGCGGCGCGAGTCCCTTCAGCAAGCGAGTGTCGATGCCGGCCTCGGTGCCCGCAACCAGCCATCGGGACCCGGTGAACAGAACCGGACTGTCGCCCGCCTCGATCAGCCTCAGGCACAGTGCGATCGCCGGAAAAGCATGTCCTGGATCAGGTCCCGCCACCACCGCTACTCGCACGACGCTCAGCGTGCCACACCCGCGGGTTGCTAGTCGTGTTCGGCGAGCACCCGTGTCGCCGCGTCGACCGCCCGTTCGCGATCCGCTTCCACCAAGCCGATTCTCGTCCGTCGATCGAGGAGATCGGCAACGGTGCGGGCTCCTTCGTAGCGCACCGCGAACGCGAGTTCGGCGACGGACACGTCGATTCCGTCCGCGACGGGCGCAGTGCCGTCGGGCATCGTGTCGGCGAGGGCGGCCACGAGCGCAGCCTCCGCACCGTATCGGGTCACGAGCCGCTCCGGGACCGGCTCCGCGATCGGCCCTGCGCCGACCAACGGAATCGACGCGGTCCTGCAGGGACCCGCAGTCAGTCTCGTCGCGGCGACAGCGGCGTCGACGGCATGCTCGGCCATCCTGCGATACGTCGTCAGCTTCCCGCCCACGACACCGATCGGTCCGTCGCCGTCGTCGAGAATCGCATGCCGACGCGAGACGTCGGCAGTGCGCGTAGCGGCCGAATTCCTACCGCCCGAGTCGAGCAACGGCCGAAGACCGGCGAAGGTACCCACGACGTCGAACACCGTCGGTGCGGGATCGACGGCGGTACCCACGACGTCGAGCAGGAACTCGATCTCGTCGTCGGTCGCGCGCGGCTCGTCGGGAATGGGTCCGTCGGTCGCGACGTCCGTCAGTCCCACGTAGACGCGGCCGTGCGGTGCAGGCATCGCGAACACGAACCGGTTCCGCTCCCCCGGAATCGGAATGGTCAACGAACTCGTCATCCCGCCGAACGTGGACGCGTCGAACACGAGATGCGTTCCCCTGCTGGGCCGCAACGAGATTCGTGGATCGACCTGGCCTGCCCACACCCCCGCTGCGTTGACGACGACGCCTGCGCGCACTCGCGTCGACGCGCCGGTGTCCCCGTCCGTCAGCAGCGCCGACGTGCGATCGACCTCCGACGCGGCCACACCCGTCAGGATCGACGCACCGTGCAGCGCGGCCGTCCGCGCGACGGCGACGACGAGACGCGCGTCGTCGACGAGTTGGCCGTCCCACGCCATCAGACCCCCGCGTAACCCGTGTCGCTGCACGATCGGCACCTGCGCCGCGACGGCATCGGCACCGGTGGACCGCGAATTCGGCAGTACTGCAACGGAAGTGCCTGCGGATCGCCGCAGCACGTCACCGGCCAGGAATCCGGCGCGCACGACCGTGGCAGACGACCGCGACACCTCCGGGAGAAGTGGAACGACCTGAGCCAGACGACGAATCAGATGAGGAGCGGTGCGCGTCATCAGAATGCCTCGCTCGACGGCACTCTCGTGTGCGATGGCGACATTGCCCGACGCGAGGTACCGGAGACCACCGTGGACGAGCTTCGAACTCCACCGGCTCGTGCCGAATGCGAGATCGTGCTTGTCCACCAACACGGTTCGAAGTCCGCGCGACGCGGCGTCGAGCGCGATACCCGCTCCCGTGATGCCCCCGCCGACGACGAGTACGTCGACCGACGAGCCGTCGAACAGCGCTGCGAGTTCTCGCCGACGGCGGTCGCCGTCGAGCCGTGTGCTCGCCGCAGGCGTCACTCGACGCGTGGACGTAGGTAGGCGTCGACGGCGTACGCGAATTCGGCGACCAGAACGTCACCGGGAATTCTGTCGGCCACCATCTCGGCGGACTGAACGGCGGATTGGACCATCAACAGCAACACCGTCGCCATGTGGACCGGCTGTCCCTCACGAATGGAACCGTCCCGCTGGCCGCTCTCGAGGATCGGCGCCAGAGCGTCGATGATGAGCGATTGGCTGGTTCCGAGCCGATGCAGGATGTAGGTCGCGAGAATGTCGGGGTCGGATCGAAGGATCTTGACGAACAACGGGTGGAGCCGCACCCGATCGGCGACGACGGACACCGCGGACGCGAGCTGTTCGCGGGCCTCGGCACCGGCCTCGAACGACGGCATCACCGAGCCGATCTCACGCGTGAGAAGACTCGACACCACGGCGCGCGTGTCCGCCCAACGCCGGTAGACGGTAGGCCGACTGACCTTTGCGCGGCGTGCGATCTCGGCCAAAGTGGTTCGCCGGACACCGAATTCGAGAATGCACGAGCGCGCGGCGTCGAGCACTTGATCGTCGACGGTCTGCGTCACTTCGGTCCTCGGCGCTTCGGTTGCGACACTCTGGACGACGGACGGCTCGACCACCACTACACCCCGTTCGCAGAAGACATCGGAGCAACTCGCGCTTGCCGAGTTACAAACACCTATGCTGTGTAACACTATAGATCATGCGCGAACAACCCTCGGTGGAGCGGCCCGCATCGCGCGCGCCGATGATGGCGTGGGACGCGTGGGGGTTGCGCGAGCACCACACACCGCTGCCTGCGCGTACGCGCTCCGTCCTGCGTACCGTCCTCGGGCTCGACGCACCGGAATCCGCGCACCGGAACGCCTCCGACGTCCGACTGACCTCGAGCGCACTGACCCACGACGCGCGGCGTGCGCTGGAAGAGATCGTCGGCGAGAACCACGTGGCGACGGGCGACGCGGTGCGGCTGTTGCATCTCGGCGGCAAGAGCACGATCGATCTGCTGAACCGACGCAGTCCCGACGCACAGTCCGCGCCCGACGCCGTCGTCTTCCCTGCCGACGCTCGTCAGGTCGAAGCGATCTTGAGATTCTGCAGCGACGCCTCGATCGCGGTGGTCCCGTTCGGCGGTGGCACGAGCGTCGTCGGCGGTCTCGATCCGGTACGTGACTGGTTCGACGCCGTCGTGGCAGTCAGCACCCGACGGATGTGTGCGCTGACGGATCTCGACCTGGATTCGAGAACCGCTGTACTCCAGGCGGGTGTGACCGGCCCCGAGGCCGAAGAACTGTTGGGCCGACACGGCCTCACACTCGGGCATTTCCCACAGTCCTTCCAGTACGCCACCATCGGCGGGTTCGCCGCGACGCGGTCGTCGGGACAAGCGTCGGCGGGATACGGTCGATTCGACGACATGGTCGAGTCGCTCACCGTCGTGACGCCGACCGGTGTCGCCCGGCCGGGCCGAGCACCTGCGTCGGCTGCCGGACCGGACCTGCGCCAGGTGTTTCTCGGATCCGAAGGCACGCTCGGCATCATCACCGACGTCACCGTCCGGGTGCGTGAGGCCCCCGAGACCACGGCGTACCGCGCATGGCGATTCCCCGACTTCGCCGCGGGCGCGGAGGCGTTCCGCATCATCGCAGACCTCCCCGGTCGGCCGACGGTCATGCGACTGTCCGACGAGGCCGAAACCGGCATCAACGCAGCGCTGTCCGGTCACGACGATGCACCCCAGGGCGGCTGCCTCGCGATCATGACCTTCGACGGAACTGCCTCCGACGTCGCACGCCGGGTTGCCGACGTCGACGACGTGCTCGAGCGCTCCGGCGGGTCCTCGGTCGACGAGGGTGCGGCACGGGCTTGGGAACGCGGCCGCTTCGATGCGCCGTACCTCCGCGATTCGCTGCTGGACGTGGGCGCTCTCGCAGAGACGCTGGAAACGGCGGCACGGTGGTCGTCGCTGAATTCCGTCCGAACGGCCGTCGCGAGTGCGCTCGTCGAATCCCTCGGTGCCGCAGGGACTCCGGCCGTCGTCATGTGTCACATCTCGCACGTCTACGCGACCGGCGCATCGCTGTACTTCACCGTCGTCTGCGCTGCGGCAGCCGACCCCATCACTCAGTGGACAGGCGCGAAAGCCGCCGCGACCGACGCGATGGTGGGGTCGGGCGCAACCGTCACTCACCACCACGGCGTCGGCAGCGACCACCGCGCGTGGATGCCGCAGGAAGTCGGTGCAGTCGGCGCCGCGATCCTTCGTTCGATCAAGTCCGCGGTCGATCCCGCAGGAATTCTGAATCCTGGCAAGCTGATCCCATGACTCGATCGGTCACGGTCCTGACCAACCCCGTTGCGGGGAACGGCCGTGCGCCCGCCATCACCGAGGCCGTCACCACGCGGCTACGGGAGCGAGGTCTGGATGTCACGACGGTGGTGGGCCGCACCCCCGGCGACGCACTCGACGCGACCCGGCGCATCGTCCGCACCGGGTCCGACACCGTCGTGGTCGTCGGCGGTGACGGCATGGTCAATCTCGCCCTGCAGGCCGTCGCCACCACGTCGACGGCACTCGCGGTGGTGCCTGCGGGCACCGGTAACGATCTTGCGCGGTTGCTCGGTGTGCCGCACGGCGATCCGGCCGCTGCCGCGGACATCGTCGCACGCAATTCTCGGCGCACGATGGACCTCGGCCGAGCCGACAATCGATGGTTTGCGACGGTACTGTCCAGCGGATTCGACAGCCTCGTCACCGAGCGCGCCAACCGGCTCCGATGGCCGCGGGGTCCGCTGCGCTACAACCTCGCGATGGTGCTCGAACTGACGAAGCTGCGCCCCATCCCGTATTCGATCGAACTCGACGACGTGACACTCGATCTCGAGGCGACGCTGGTGACCGTGGGCAACGGACCCACGTACGGTGGCGGAATGGCGATCTGCCCCGACGCCCGCGTCGACGACGGCCTGCTGGACGTCACCGTGGTCCGCGCGAGTTCGCGGACACGTCTCGTGCGACTGTCCCCCACGCTGTACAAGGGAACGCACGTCGAGCTTCCCGAGGTCGACGTGCACCGCTCGTCTCACGTGAGATTGACGGCGCCGGGGATGGTCGCTTATGCCGATGGCGAACGGTTTCCGCCACTTCCGGTCCGCATCGGAGCGGTCCCGCGAGCGGTGACGGTGCTCGTCGGCGAGACGTCACCGCTGCACGGCAGTGCTACAGCTTCGTGAGGTCGCGGTTCTCGGCCGAGCCGATGGCCTTGACGAGCCAGTAGATTCCGAACGCGATCGCGGCCGCGACGGCCACCCAGAACAGACCCTTGACGACTGCTCCCAGGACGGCGAACGCGATCCAGACCAGGACGATGATTCCGAGGATTTTCCAGAGCATGGCTTTCCCTTCTTCGTGTGTCGAGATCGATCCTCACACGGTGAAAGCGGGAAATCACCAGGTCAGCAGCGAGTTCAGGGAAAGATGGGGGAACACCCTGAGGCCGTTCGCCTAGGGGTGACGACGCCGGATCTCGGCGAGTTCGGCCAGGGCAGTCGCCCATCCGTCGAGCCGATCGGTCGCCGACGTCAGCTCCGCGCGCTGCATGTCGATTGTGCTCGACGGTAACTGCGCGGGCGCCGTCAACCGTGCAGCAGCGGCGACGAGTTCCTCGAACTGATCGACGCCGCGATCCAGCTGGTCCGCGGCGTCCCGAATCGTCGGCGCGAGATGCTCGGCCGCTGCACTGTTCGACGCGGCCGCGCGTTCCATCGACACGACGTCGGCCGACATCGCCGTGAGTGCGTTCGCCGCTGATGTGGCGACATCCGTCGTCTCCGCCAGTTCGACCGGGTCGACGGACTCGGAACGCGCGAGTATGCCGGTGAGCTCGTACAGACTCCGCTGGGCACCGGTGAGACGTTTCATGGGCATGTGAGCCGCCGACGAGCGGTCCGGCAACGTGGCACGACCGGGCCGCGCAGGAGGCAGCGGCTGCGCTTTCAGCGTGCGATAGTGACCTATCGCCAACACCGCCGGGACTGCGAGCACCAGGGCACTGCCACCGGTGGCGACCATCGTCCACTCGGGCATCGACGTCACCGCGAGCCCCGCCGTCGACACGGCCGACACTCCCGACGCGCCGCCGAACCACGACCCACGACGACGGGCACGCCGAATTCGACGAATATGCTTCTGGCGCGGGTCGTTCCATCGGCTGGCGGCGTCGACGAGCGATTCGCCCATCCTGCGCGCCGAACTCGCGGCGCCGCGCACGCGGGGCACCGTCTGCGAAACGGGCATGGCCGACCACTGTCGTGGTCGGCCATGATCCTGGCTGTTCATCGTCCGAGAAATCTGTCCGCGTCAGTTCTGAACGGGAGGTTCCGGCGTGGTGTTCGGCTTGGCAATCGACGGCTTCTGCGCGGCCGTGTTGCCCGACGGCAGCGAGTCGCCCGCCATCGAGGCACGGATCTGCTCGAGCCTGCTGTGTCCTGCCATCTGCACCGACGCCTGCTGAACTTCCATCATGCGGCCGGACACCGAGTTCTGAGCCAGCTCGGCCGAACCGAGCGCGTCCGCGTAACGACGTTCGATCTTGTCGCGCACTGCGTCGAGGCTCGGCGTGTTTCCGGGGGCAGCCAGCGTGCTGTCCATCGACCGCAGCGACTCGCTGACCTTCTCCTGCATCTTCGCCTGCTCGAGCTGGCTGAGCAGCTTGGTGCGCTCGGCGACCTTCGCCTGCAACGCCATGGCGTTCTGCTCGACTGCCTTCTTGGCCTGCGACGCCGCCTGCAACGACTGGTCGTGGAGCACCTTCAGGTCCTCGACACCCTGCTCTGCCGTGACCAGCTGAGCGGCGAACGCCTCGGCCGCGTTGGTGTACTGCGTCGCCTTCTCGGTGTCACCCGCGGCAGCTGCCTGGTCCGCCAACGTGACGGCCTGACGCGCGTTCGCATTCAGCTTCTCGACCTCGTCGAGTTGACGGCTCAGCTTCATCTCCAGCTGACGCTGGTTGCCGATCACCGAGGCGGCCTGCTGGGACAGCGCCTGATGCTGCCGCTGCGCGTCCTCGATTGCCTGCTGAATCTGAACCTTGGGGTCGGCCTTCTCGTCGATCTTGGAATTGAAGAGCGCCATCATGTACTTCCAGGCCTTGACGAAAGGATTAGCCATGGGTTGATCCTGCCTCCATCTCAGGGCGCCGCGTCAGACGCGTGTGGGTCGATGCTGGTGTCGTGCGAACTGCAAGTTTCACACTAGCGCCGATGACGAATCAGGCGGCAGCAAGTGCGCGTGCAGGGGCTGGAATGACCACTCGGGTGTCTCCGGCGATACGCGGCGACTGCTCGGCGGCGTCGACAGTGGGCTTCTCGGCTGCAGTCGACTCGGACATGCTCTCGCTGACGTCGTTCAGGACGTCGGACAGCGGAACCGCCAGAGCTTCGCAGATCGCGTTCAGGAGCTCACTCGAAGCCTCCTTGCGTCCACGTTCGACCTCGGACAGGTATCCGAGGCTGACGCGGGCGGTGTTCGAGACCTCGCGCAACGTGCGACTCTGCGCAACGCGAGTGCGCCGCAGACTGTCGCCGAGTGCTTCACGCAATAGCAGCGCCATCTCGCTCCTCCTCAGAGTCTGTGAACCGTCGTAAGCTACAACGCTCGACGCGGTCCGATTGGTTCCCGACCCTATACGTCCGTACGGCTCAGCACGCGTCGGAGCAGTTCCGACACGGCTTCACGGACTGTATCCCGTCGGATCGTCCAGCGGTCGCCCGACAGTCGGAGTTCGTTCACGTCGGTGCCGTCGGGGCCCGCGATACCGACGAAGACCGTGCCCACGGGATGCCCGTCCTGTGAATCGGGTCCCGCGACTCCGGTGAGTCCGACGCCCCAGTCGGCCGAGCAGGTTCGGCGGGCACCGTCCGCGAGGGAGGCGGCCGTGGTGGCCGCGACCGGGCCGTCGGTATCCAGCACGTCGCGATCGACGCCGGCCAGCGTCGACTTCAGATCGGTGGCGTAGACGACCAGTCCGCCGCGCAACACCGCGCTCGCGCCGGGGACGCCTGCCACGGTTGCGGCCAGCAGGCCCGCCGTCAGCGACTCGGCGGTCGCGACGGTCTGGCCGCGACGCGTCAGCTCGGCGACGAGCCGGTCCACCCCGATTCCGTCCACGAGCGGATCCGTCACGACGACGACACTCCACGCCGCAGACGGACGGCCTGTACGACGTAGTCGAGACCGGTGTAGACCGTCAGGAAGACCGCGAGTCCCATCAGCGTCACCGATGCGAAGCGAACTTCGTCCGGCAGCGGGGCGAGATACATGCCGATCGCGAAGCTCTGCACGAGAGTCTTGACCTTGCCGCCGCGACCCGCGGGAATGACGCCGTGCCGGATGACGGCGAAGCGCACCAGGGTGATGCCCACCTCGCGTACCGCGATGACGACGGTGACCCACCACGGCAGGTCACCCAGTATCGACAATCCGATCAGTGCCGCACCGATGAGCGCTTTGTCGGCTATCGGGTCGGCCATCTTGCCGAAGTCGGTGACGAGACCGTACTTCCGGGCAAGCTGGCCGTCGATTCTGTCGGTGATGGCCGCCGCCGCGAACACGACTGTCGCGCCGATGCGCCACGTCGTGTCGTGGCCGCCGTCGGCGAACAGGACGACGAGAAACACGGGTACGAGCGCTATACGGAGGACCGTGAGCACGTTGGCTATGTTGACGACCGGTACGGGGTCGGAACTTCCTGTCGTGGAATTGCCGTGTGGCAATCGAGAGCTGGGAACGACGGGTTCGGTCATACTGCCCCGCCCCCGCGCGAGCTCGGTCGACAACGATGTCCTTGCCGCAGGGGAAGCTCTTCGGTGACGGACACACGGAAAGAATATCGGTTGGGGCGTTGACTACTGTTCACCACATGACTTCTGCGCCGAACCGGGCGAGTCGACTGGGCGTCGACGCGACCGAAGAACCAGCACCTACCGACGTCGCCCGGCCACACGGCGGCGACGAACTGCAGGTTCGACGCGCGCGCACGTCCGACATCCCCGAGATCAAGCGGCTGATCGACATCTACGCGGGCAAGATCCTGCTGGAGAAGAACCTCGTCACGCTGTACGAGGCGGTGCAGGAGTTCTGGGTCGCCGAGCGAGCGGGCACGGTCATCGGCTGCGGCGCGCTGCACGTCCTGTGGGCGGATCTGGGCGAGGTGCGCACCGTCGCGGTCGATCCGTCGGCCAAGGGTCACGGCGCGGGCCACCTCATCGTCGAGAAGCTGATCAGCGTTGCGCGCGAGTTGTCGCTCGGCCGCCTATTCGTACTCACCTTCGAGGTCGACTTCTTCGCACGCCACGGATTCGCCGAGATCGACGGCACCCCGGTCACCGCCGAGGTGTACGCCGAGATGTGCCGGTCCTACGACACCGGCGTCGCCGAGTTCCTGGATCTGAGCTACGTGAAGCCCAACACACTCGGCAATACCCGGATGCTGCTGTCGCTCTGACAGGATTCGTGCTGTCCCTTTCTCATTGCTCGAACGAAGGAATCAAGTTCCATGGCGTTGTTCTCCGTTGTCTACACGTACTCGCCCAGCACCACCGACGGGCGTGACACGCACCGTGCGACGCACCGCGAATGGCTGAGGGACCTGCTGGAGAAGAAGACCCTCGTGTCCAGCGGCCCGTTCGCCGACGGCAGCGGCGCCCTCATCATCGTCGAAGGCACCGACCAGGAGTCCGTGGTCGAGCTGTTCGCTCAGGACCCGTTCCAGGTCGAGAATCTCGTCGAGGCGTCCGTCGTCACCGAATGGACCCCTGTGATGGGCGCGTTCGCTTAAGTGCCGCTGCGCGGCCCGTGCGTGGTTGGTTGGCCCAGGGTCGTACCAACCGCGCACGGGCACCGCAGGCGCATCACTCCTCGGCAGGCGCCTCGTCCGGATCGCCGCCCTTGATCGACCAGAGCAGACCGTCGAGCTCCTCCGGCTTGACGAGCACCTCGCGGGCCTTGGAGCCTTCGCTCGGCCCGACCACTCCCCGGTTCTCCATGAGATCCATCAGCCTGCCCGCTTTCGCGAATCCGACGCGGAGCTTGCGCTGCAGCATCGACGTCGAACCGAACTGACTCGTCACGACGAGCTCCACCGCCTGCAGCAGCACGTCGAGGTCGTCGCCGATGTCCGGATCGACGTCCTTCTTGTCCGACGCCTTGGCCGCGGTGACGGTCTCGTTGTATTCCGGCTCCGCCTGGTTCTTCGCGAAGTCGACGACAGCGCTGATTTCCTCGTCGGTGATGAACGCACCCTGCAGACGCGTCGGCTTTCCCGCACCCATCGGCAGGAACAGGGCGTCGCCCATTCCGATGAGCTTCTCTGCGCCCGGCTGATCGAGAATGACGCGCGAGTCCGTGAGCGACGACGTCGCGAACGCGAGTCGTGACGGCACATTCGTCTTGATCAGACCGGTGACGACGTCGACGGACGGTCGCTGCGTGGCCAGCACGAGGTGGATACCGGCCGCACGCGCCTTCTGAGTGATGCGGACGATCGCGTCCTCGACGTCGCGGGGCGCGGTCATCATCAGGTCGGCGAGCTCGTCGACGATCGCCAGTATGTACGGGTACGGCCGATACACGCGCTCGCTACCGAGCGGCGCCGTGATCTCGCCCGACTTGACCTTCTTGTTGAAGTCGTCGATGTGCCGGACCTTGTTGACCTGCATGTCCTGGTAGCGCTGTTCCATCTCCTCGACCAACCAGGCGAGCGCCGCCGCTGCCTTCTTCGGCTGCGTGATGATCGGGGTGATGAGGTGCGGGATTCCTTCGTACGGCGTCAACTCGACCATCTTCGGGTCGATCAGGATCATCCGCACTTCCTCGGGCGTCGCGCGTGCGAGCAGCGAGACGAGCATCGAGTTCACGAAGCTCGACTTACCCGAACCGGTGGAGCCGGCGACGAGGAGGTGCGGCATCTTCGCGAGGTTCGCGCTGACGAAGTCGCCCTCGATGTCCTTGCCGAGCCCGATCACCAGCGGGTGGTGATCCTTGCGCGTCGACGGCGCGGTCAGCACGTCGGCGAGACGCACCATCTCACGGTCCGAGTTGGGCACCTCGATGCCGACGGCGGACTTGCCCGGGATCGGCGCGAGGAGACGCACGTTGTCGGTGGCCACTGCATACGCGATGTTGCGATGCAGCGCGGTGATCTTCTCGACCTTCACACCGGGACCGAGCTCGACCTCGTACCGGGTGACCGTCGGGCCTCGGGTGAAGCCGGTGACCGCGGCGTCGATCTTGAACTGCTCGAGTACCTCGGAGATGGCCTCGATCATCGCGTCGTTGGCCTGGCTGCGCGTCTTGGGCGGATCCCCGTCGATCAGCAGCGACAGCGACGGCAGTGTGTAGTCGCCGTCCACGACGCGATCGACGACGATCTTGTCCTCGTCGGACGTCGGCTTCGGTTCGGTCGCCTTGACGACGGGCTTCGGCTTCGGACGGGAAGGCGCGTCAGCAGCAGGTGCCGCGACGGGTTCCGGCGTGGGTTCGGGTCCCGGCGGGATGACCTCGGTCGGCGCCTCGGGCGGCGGCGTTCGACGCGACCGCGGGCGCTTGACCGGGACGTATTCCTCGGTCGGATAGTTTTCGGCGGGAGTGGAGCCTGTGGAACGACTGAGGCTGTACGGATCGGCACCGTCGACGGGATAGCCGTCGAAAGCGCTGTCGTCGTAACCGCCGTAGCCGTCGTCGAATTCGGACCCGAAATCGGCGGGGTCGTAGTCGCCGTACTCGTCGCCCCGGCTGTCGGTGCCGAAGAGCGACCGCATCCGATCCGGGACGTCACGGACCGTCGTTCCGGTCAGCAGGAGTACGCCGAACAGCCCGGCGAGGAGCAGCAGCGGAACGGCGAGCCAGACCGTGACACCGTCGGCCAGCGGGCCGCCTGCGACGTAGCCGAAGAAGCCGCCGCTCGTCGCGCGGCCCGCAGAATCCGCGGGCGATCCTGCGGCCAGGTGCCACATTCCGAGAACCGGCAGAGCTACCAGAATCGAACCGAGAACCAGCCGGGGGCGAATCTCGGGGTTCGGCTCGGACCGCATCAGTACGACGGCGAGCGCCACGCCGAGTACCGGCACGATGTACCCGGCGTCGCCGACGAGGGCGCGTACCGCGATTTCGATCCACTCACCGACGGGGCCGCCTGCGCTGACCCAGACGGCTGCTGCGACGACGACGCTGACGGCGATCAACCCGAGGGCAATGCCGTCGCGGCGGTGACCGTGCTCGATGTCCTTGGCCTTGCTGACCGTCCGTGTCGTCGCGCCGACGCCCTTGGCTGCCATCGACCAGGTCGACGAGATGCCGCGGCCAACCGCGTTCAGCGCACCCCCGCCGGACTTCTTCTTGGCGGGCCTGCGCGCGGCCGGCGTGCGCGTGGTGGCTTTCGCCGGGCTGGATTTACGCGGTGCCGTCGCTTTGCGTGGTGTCGACACCGTCCGCGTCGTTCGTCCTCCGGAGGACTTCCGCGATCCCCCCGAAGCACGCGACGTCGTCGAATCCCCGGCACCGCCGGCTCGCGAACTTCGAGTGCTGGTCTTTCCTGCCATGCCCTCAGGCTAGTCGCAAGAGCACCTTCGAAACCATCCGCAACACGAGCAACAGGCTAGAAGCTGCGGTCGAGTTTCCGGACAGCGTCGACGTCGGCGGCGTCGCCGTCGGCCTCGATCACGACTTCGGAGCGGCCGAACGCGTCCAACAGCAGCTCCGACGGCGACCCGATCAGGACGACGGATCGATCGCCCTTGCTCACCGTCGCAGTCCGGCCGTCAGGCGTGCGAAGGATCACGCCGACGCCTGCCCCGCGGTACGCGAGGCGTCCGATCTTCGACGCGATCGACCACAGCTTGTTCTCCATCGCCTCCGACAGCACGCGCGGCTCCCATCCCGGCCGAGCGCGTCGCAGGTCTTCGTGGTGCACGAACATCTCGCCGACGTTGATCACGGGATCGAGCACCTTGAAGGGCGACCAGACCGGGGGTCCCGACGCGACCACGGCCACCAGTTCCGGAAACGGCTGTCGCGCCACGCCCTTCTGGACCCGTTCGGTGTAGCCGGCGAGGAAGGGCACCAGAATTCCCGGCGCCGCGTCGAGACGCCGTTCTCGAACGACGAGGTGCGCGGCGAGATCGCGTGCGGTCCACTCTCCGCACAGCGTCGGCGCGGACTCCCCCACCGCGGTCAGAGTCGAGACGAGTTCAGCGCGTTCGTGTTGTGCGAGGCTCACACCGATACACCGTACGTGCCCCGTCGGCGATGCGCCGCAGGACGAGCCGTAATCTCGGGCCGGTGCCGATCTCCGAAATTGTGATCATCCTCGTTGCAGGACTCGGTGCCGGAGCCATCAACGCCGTCGTCGGCTCGGGAACGCTGATCACGTTCCCCACGCTCGTCGCGTTCGGCTATCCGCCTGTCGTGGCGACGATGTCCAACGCCGTCGGACTCGTGGCGGGAGGCGTGTCCGGCACGTGGGGATACCGCCGCGAACTGCGCGGCCAGTGGAACCGACTGCGGTGGCAGATTCCTGCGTCGTTCCTCGGAGCTCTGCTCGGTTCGTGGTTGCTGCTGCACCTTCCGGAAACCGTGTTCGCTGCAGTCGTTCCCGTGCTGCTCGTCGGGGCACTGATCCTGGTCGTGGCGCAGCCTCGGATTCAAGCCTGGGCGCGATCACGGTCGGAGGCCGCGGGCAAGGCAGCCGACCACGTCGGCCGAGGGCATCTCGTGATGCTGACGATCGGAACCTTCCTCGTCGGCATCTACGGCGGTTATTTCACTGCGGCGCAGGGGATTTTGTTGATCGGCGTGATGGGAGCGCTGCTACCGGAGTCGATCCAGCGCATGAACGCGGCGAAGAACCTGCTGTCGCTGATCGTCAACATCGTCGCGGCCATCGCGTACACGATCGTCGCGTTCGACCGGATCAGCTGGGCCGCAGCGGGATTGATCGCCGTCGGCTCTCTGGTCGGTGGGTCGATCGGCGCTCGCTACGGACGGCGCTTGTCCCCCACCGCACTTCGTGCGACCATCGTCGCGCTCGGCATCATCGGCCTGTGGCGGTTGTTGGCCTGAACGACCGATGCGTGCGTAGTCGGTCCGGAGACCGACTACGCACGCACGGATACTGCAGGAGCGTTATCCCACTTCCATGACCGTCGGGACGATCATCGGCTTGCGGCGATACTTCTCCGCCACCCACCGACCGACGACGCGTCGCACGGCTTGCGCGATGCGGTGCGTGTCGGTGACGCCGTCGGATGCGAGGCGCTGCAGCTCGGCTTCGACGAGCTGGCCGGCTTCCTTGAGCGCAGCCGGGTCGTCGGAGAATCCGCGGCCCGACACCTCGGGAGCTGCGACTGCTCGTCCGGTCGTCGAATCGACGGCGACGGTGATCGCGATGAAGCCGCCCTCGCCGAGAATCAGGCGGTCCGACAGCGTGGAGTCGCCGACGTCGCCGACCGACAGACCGTCGACGTAGACGTGGCCGACCGGTACCTGGCCGACGATGCGCGCGAGACCGTCGACCATGTCGACGACGACGCCGTCCTCGGCGAGCACGACGCGATCCTCGGCCACACCGGTGGCCTTCGCGAGCGCGGCGTTGGCGCGCAGGTGGCGCCACTCGCCGTGCACCGGCATGGCGTTGGTCGGACGCACCGCGTTGTACAGGTACAGCAGCTCACCGGCGGATGCATGTCCGGAGACGTGCACCTTGGCGTTCTGCTGCGTCACGACGGTGGCGCCCCGCTTCGCGAGACCGTTGACGACGGCGAAGACGGAGTTCTCGTTGCCCGGAATCAGCGACGACGCCAGCACGACGAGATCGTTGGCCTTGACGTTGATCTGGCGGTGCTCACCGCGAGCCATGCGCGACAGCGCGGACAGCGGTTCGCCCTGAGATCCGGTGGAGATCAACACGAGTCGGTCGTCCGGCAGCGTCGCGGCGACGTCGACGTTCACCTCGAGACCGTCCGGAACCCGGAGGTAGCCGAGGTCCTGAGCGATCTGCATGTTGCGAACCATCGACCGGCCGACGAATGCGACGCGGCGGTTGTAGCGCTCGGCGACGTCGATGACCTGCTGAATGCGGTGCACGTGGCTGGCGAACGACGCGACGATGACGCGTTGCTTGGCCTTGCCGATGACGGTGTCGAGGACACCGCCGATCTCACGCTCGGGAGTGACGAATCCGGGAACCTCCGCGTTGGTCGAGTCCACGAGGAACAGGTCGACGCCCTCGTCACCGAGCCGCGAGAAGCCTGCCAGGTCGGTCAGTCGGCCGTCGAGGGGCAGCTGGTCGAGCTTGATGTCACCGGTGTGCAATGCGAGGCCCGCGTCGGTACGGATCGCGATGGCCAACGCGTCGGGAATCGAGTGGTTGACGGCGAAATATTCGCACTCGAACGGCCCGTGGGTCGTCTTCTCCCCCTCGGTGACCTCGACGAGATTGGGGCGCAGCCGATGCTCACGGCATTTCGCGGCGACCAGCGCGAGCGTGAACTTCGAGCCGACGACTGGAACATCGGGACGCAGACGCAGCAGGAACGGCACCGCGCCGATGTGGTCCTCGTGGCCGTGGGTCAGCACGACGGCTTCGACGTCGGCCATACGGTTCTCGATGTGCCGGAAGTCCGGGAGAATCAGGTCGACGCCGGGCTGCTGGTCCTCCGGGAACAGGACGCCGCAGTCGACGATCAGCAACTTGCCCTGGTGCTCGAACACCGTCATGTTGCGGCCGATCTCGCCGATGCCGCCGAGCGCGACGACACGCAGGCCCTTGAACGGTGCCTTCGGCGGCGTCCCGAGACGCTCGGTGGGGTCTATCTCGCGACGGTTGTCCGGTCGCTGCGTCCGTGCCGAGTTCTGCACGACGGGTCGTGATTGCTGGGCGGGACGTGAAGTGGGCGGTCCTGCGCTTCGAGTTGCGCGGCCGCGTGATCGTGCTGGTCTGCTCATACAAGTACTCCTGCTGCCCGCAGATCTGCTGCGAGCAATTCGATGTGTTCGATGCTCGGCGGCACCTGGGGAAGTCGTGGTTCACCGACGTCGAGGCCGATGAGACGCAGTCCGGCCTTGGCCGCGCTGACGCCACCGAGGCGTGCGACGGACTTGATGACCGGGATGAGGCTGACGTTGATCGCCTGTGCGCGGGCGATGTCGCCCATCATGAACGCGGTGTGCAATTCGCGTAGGCGAGCGGGAACGAGGTGTCCGATGACGCTGACGAAGCCGGTGGCACCGACCGACAGCCACGGAAGGTTCAACGGGTCGTCTCCGGAGAAGAACTGCAGGCCGGTCGACGCGATCAGCTCGGCGCCCGCGTTGAGGTCGCCCTTGGCGTCCTTCACCGCGAGAATGCGGGGATGGTCGGCGAGACGACGCAGAGTCTCCGTTTCGATCGGGACGACCGAGCGCGGAGGGATGTCGTACAGCATCACCGGTAGGTCGGTCGCGTCGGCGACGGCGGTGAAGTGCGCGTAGATGCCCGACTGAGGCGGACGCGAGTAGTACGGGGTGACCACGAGGAGGCCGTGCGCGCCTGCGCGGGCTGCGTCACGAGCCAGTTCGACGCTGTGCGCGGTGTCGTTGCTGCCGGCACCTGCGATGATCCGAGCGCGGTGGCCGACGGCGGCGATGACAGCACGCATGAGATCGAGCTTCTCGTTCTCGGTGGTGGTGGGAGACTCGCCGGTCGTACCTGCCAGCACGAGACCGTCGTGGCCCTGCTCGACGAGGTGATGCGCAAGACGCACGCCCGCGTCGATGTCCAGCTTTCCGTCGGCCGAGAACGGGGTCACCATAGCGGTGAGCACCGTGCCGAACGGAGACTGGATGGGCGGAGCGGCATCACCGTATGTCATGGTCGGAAAGGTTACCCGGTGGTCTCGACCGCTTCGATCAGACCTCGGTGACGAACGGACTGTGCGCCACCTCCGAGCCGTCGGCGAGGACCGAGATCTCGAAGTCGCCGAAGACGTCCGGCGCTACCGTCGCCAGCTGACGCAGACACGCGACGGCGACGCGTCGAATCTCGACGTCGGCATGCTCGGACGCGCGCATCGACACGAAGTGACGCCACGCCCGGTAGTTTCCGGTGACGACCACCCGGGTCTCGGTGGCGTTGGGCAACACGGACCGAGCCGCCTGACGCGCCTGCTTGTTGCGCATCGCCGCACCGGTGACGCCCTCGAGCTTGTGCTCCAGCGCTGCGAGCAGTTCGGCATAGGCCTCGCGGGAGGCGTCGGTCGCGGACGTGAACAGCGCTTCGAGCTCGGGATCGCCTTCGATCGCGGGGGGCACGATGACGTTCGCGTCGCGCTCGTTGACGAACCGCTGCGACAGCTGCGAGTACGAGAAGTGGCGGTGACGGATGAGCTCGTGGGTGCACGAGCGCGAGATGCCGGTGATGTAGAAGCTCACGGACGCGTGCTCGAGCACCGACAGATGCCCGACGTCCAGAAGGTGCTGGAGATACGACGCGTTCGTCGCCGTCCGCGGGTTCGGCTTGGACCAGCTCTGATAGCAGGCGCGCCCGGCGAATTCGATCAGCGCTTGTCCGCCGTCGGCGTCGGTCTCCCACGGGATGTCCTCGGGCTGGACGAAATCGGTCTTCGCCACCAATTGAACCTTCAGCGAAACCGTCTTCGACACCGCGTCCCTTCCGCCCCTGCTGCTGAAATATCAGTGCGACTGTAGTCGTACGCCAGTGTGACGCCTTGCATGACGTCACTTTTGACGTCACACTGGCGTCATGGAACTCGATTCGTACACCGCGTCGTTGCGTGCCGACCTCCTTGCCGCGGCTGCCCTCGGCGACGAACGGACACGACAGACCGCCGACGCCCTCGGGTCTGCAGCTCAGGCGTCGGCCAGGTTGATGTTGCTGCAGGCCCTGTCCGATTTCGCCGAGGAGATCTCGTCGCAGATCGACGGCCACTCGGTGCACCTGCGTCTGACCGGGAACGAGGCCGTAGCCGATGTCACCCGTGACGTCGATCCGGCCGAGACCGAGGCGACGACACCCGAGCCCGAGGACTATCCGACGATGGAGGACGTCACCGGCGAAATGCGACGCGTCACGCTGCGCATGGTCGAGCACGTGAAGGAACGGGCCGAGGAGGCCGCGTCGATGAACGGGGTGTCCCTCAATTCGTGGCTGTCGCAAGCGGTTCAGGGCGCGCTGCGCGACCAGATGCGCAAGGAACGCCCGTACTGATTCAGTCGCTCTTCGTCGATTCGGCGTTCTCACGCCAGACACGCTCGAACGGCAGCCGCCAGGCGTTCGGAGCGATCAGCTGATGAATGGCATTCGGACCCCACGATCCCGGCGCGTACTGACGCACGGGCGGCGGGTCCGCGAGTAGCGGTGCCGACACCTCCCACAGCCGTTCGATGCCCTCGGCCGTCGTGAACAGGGTGTGGTCGTCGTGCATCGCGTCGAGAATCAGTCGTTCGTAGGCTTCGAGAACGTCTGCGGCCCTTTCGGTGTCGCCGATCGCGAACTGCATGCTCAGTTTGTCCAACCTCATGCCGGGGCCGGGACGTTTGCCGTAGAACGACAGCGACACCTTCGACGCGTCGGCGAGGTCGAACGTCAGATGGTCGGGACCTTGTGCGCCGACGCCGGAGCCCGCCGGGAACATACTCTTCGGTGGCTCGCGGAACGCGATGGAGATGATGCGTTGTCCCTCGGCCATCTTCTTTCCGGTGCGTAGGTAGAACGGCACGCCTGCCCAGCGCCAATTGTCGATCTCGCACTGCAACGCGACGAACGTGTCGGTCTCGGAATCGGGTGCCACGCCCGGTTCCGAGCGGTAGCCGTTGTACTGCCCGCGTACGACCTTGCGCGGATCGAGGGGAACCATGGATCGGAAGACCTTGTTCTTCTCTTCGCCGATCGCGCCCGGTTCCAGGGCAGTCGGCGGCTCCATCGCCATGAACGCGAGGATCTGGAACAGGTGGGTGACCACCATGTCCTTGAATGCTCCGGTCGACTCGTAGAAGTTGGCGCGGCCGTCCAACGACAGCGACTCGGGAACGTCGATCTGCACGTGGTCGATGAAATTGCGGTTCCAGATCGGTTCGAACAGACCGTTCGCGAACCGGAACGCCAGAATGTTCTGTGCGGGTTCCTTGCCCAAGAAGTGGTCGATGCGGAAGATCTGCTCCTCGTCGAACGTCTCGTGCAGTCTGGCGTTGAGCGCGATCGCGCTGTCCAGGTCGGTGCCGAACGGCTTCTCCATGATGATGCGTGACCGCTTCACCAGATCGGCCTCGCCGAGCATGTCCACGACTGCCAGAGCGGCCTTCGGCGGGACGCTCAGATAGTGCAGGCGTCGGACGTCGGGCCCGAGTTCCGTTTCGGCGTGTGCGACCGCTTCCGCGAGCGCGGCAGGCCCGTCCTTCTGCGAGACGTAACTGAGCTTGCCTGCGAACTCCCGCCACTGCTCCTCGGACACCTTACGAGACGAGAACTCGTCGATCGCTTCGAGAGCCATCTGCCGGAACTCGTCGCTCGTCATCTCCTCCAGCGACGTTCCGACGACGCGGATGCGCGGCGCCAGATCGGACAGAACGAGATGCATGAAGCTGGACAACAGCTTTCGGCGTGCCAAGTCGCCGGTCGCTCCGAACAGCACGACTACCTGAGGTGGCAGTTCTTCGATGGGCGCGGTCATGAAGTGAATGGTGTCATCATCACGCCGACGCCGCGAGTGCTGCAACCAGATCCCCGCGCTCACCGATGACGATGGTCCCCAGTTCGAGCCAGTCGGCCATTTCTCGTAGTACAGGCAGGAGCCTGTCCGCGATGACGGCCGCGTCGCGGTCACCGTCGACGAATGCCCCGAGAACCTGCAGTTCGGATCGGGCGCGGTCGCCCTTGAGGTCGACGCGCGCAACGAGTTCCCCGTCCATGAGAAACGGGAAAACATAGTAGCCGTGAATGCGCTTGTGCTGTGGGGTGTAGATCTCGATGCGGTAGTGGAAGTCGAATATTCGCTCCACTCGCGGCCGAAAGAAGATCATCGGGTCGAAGGGGCACAGCAGAGTAGCGCCCTTGGCGGAGCGGGGGATTCGTGCGTCCACGTGCAAGTAGGCAGGCGCGCCCCACCCGTCGACCTCGACGGGTTCGAGCGTCCCCGCCTCGACGAGGTCGACGATCGCCGCCTTGGTCTGCTTCTGCGAGAGTCGGTAGTAGTCACGCAGGTCCGGCTCGGTCGCGATTCCCAGAGCCACAGCGGAATTCGTGACGAGCTGGCGCACGGCGTCGGCTTCGTCGACGTTCCGAGCGAGGATGTCCGCCGGGATAACCCTTTCCGTGAGGTCGTAGTGCCGGACGAATCCAGCGCGAGTACCGACGGACACGACACCGGCTGCGAACAGCTGCTCGCACACGACTTTGACGTCACTGCGGTCCCACCACGGACCCTTGCGGCCGGGCCGCTCCACGTTCAAGGCGCGCTCGATTTCGCCGGCACTGCACGGACCCGAGTCGGTGATGACGGCCAGAATGTCGTCGGCCAGTGTGGGGTTTCGCTCGAGAACCGTCTTGGCGCCACCCCACCGACCGTGTTCGTAGAGTTCGGTGCGCCAACGCATCAGCGGCCAGTCCTCGACGGGAATCAGCGCAGCCTCGTGCGCCCAGTATTCGACGAGCGTGCGTGGACTGCGCTTGGTGTCCGTCCACGCGGCCCTGTCCACGAGAGTGCGGTCGTACTTCCCGACGCGGCTGAACAAGGGTGCGTAGTGCGCGCGCACCAGCACGGACACCGAGTCGATCTGCAATAGGCGATTTCGGTCGATCACCTTCTGCACCGCACGCGCCGACGCCCCACGATCGGTCATTGGATGCGGCGACGCCAAACCCTGGGCAGCAAGAGCTGTCCGCCGCGCCATCGCTGCACTCATCTCGCGCATACACGCCACCTTGCCACGACGCACCGACACGGATCGTCTACGGCGCCCAGCCATACTTTCGCGCCATGCTCTCCACGACGTCCACCAGCTGCGACAAACCCGGCTGCTCGATCGGAAAGTGCCCACACCCCTCGAGCATCACGAGCGACGTCGGACCCGCGACACGCTCCAGAAAACGAATGCTCACCTCGGGTGGAGTCCATCGATCCTCGGCCGGGTGCACAAGAGTGACGGCCGGACCGTCGTACGCCTCGGGTCGGACGTGCTCGTACGACATGAAGCTCGACAGGAAGCCGATCGGCACCGACACACCTCCGCCGAGCGGGTCCGTCGCGCATTGCCGGGACAGTTCGGAGTTCCCGCTCATGTTGCCGACGTCCATGAGCCACCGCACCGGCACGCGCACACGTCCGAACACGGACGCGCATGCTTCCAAGAGCATCGGCGCTGGTCGACCGAGAACGCCGAATCGTGCTGCGGCCGAACGAGCGTCGGGATCGGAGGGATCGAGCAGGCACGTCGCGAGGACGTCGGCCACCTCGCCTGTCCGACTGGCGACCTCGTACGCGAGCATTCCGCCCATGCTCGCACCGAACATCACGATCGGACGCGAATCCCGTTGCCGCTCAGCAACGACAAGATCGCACAGCATGTCGACCCAGTGTTGATACCGAACCTCGCCGGGCGTGGAGACAACCGTCTTGCCGTACAGCGGCATGTCGGGGAACAACACGTCCGCACCCCTCGACGCGGCCAACGCGGCGTACGGCCACAGCGCTCCCGAATGTCCTCCGGCACCGTGAATCGCCAACACACGGAAGGGCGCGTCGTCGTTCCGAGCTCGCGCGACGTGGATACTTTCCCCGCGCCACGGCCACATCGTCGACGTCGGGGCATGGTCGACACGAAACTCGGAGGGCAGAAACCTGGCATAACGGTCGGCCGTCATGCCAGGTGACATTAACCCATCAGCGTCGCCGCGAGGGTTCCTCCGAGTTCGTAGCAGGAATCGCGGGCCGACTTGTCCACGGCAGTGACTTCCAATGCCTCGGATGCTTGTTCGAGCGCCCACCCGGTGGTGATCTTGCGGATCGCCGCCACCGCGCCGGCCGTGTCGTTGTTGCCGTGCACCCATAGTCCGTACGGACGCCCGGCGACCGCGTCGAGGCACGGGTAGTACGTGGTGTCGAAGAAATGCTTGAGTGCCCCGCTCATGTAGCCGAAGTTCGCTGACGTGCCGAACAGATAGCCGTCGGCCTCCAGCACGTCCGGCACCGTCGCGCCCAGTGCAGGGACACTCCGAACCGTCACACCCTCGATTTCCGGATCACTTGCTCCCGCCAGAACCGCTTCCAGCAGTTCCCGCGTCGACGGGGACGGCGTGTGATGGATAACGAGTAGTGTGGTCACTTCGACGCCGACTCCGCACGCTCCAGTGCGACCGCGCGCTTCATCGTCTCGCGAGCCCGACCCCGGTCGCCCGCGTAGTCGTACGCCCGAGCCAGCCGGTAGGAATTGCGCCAGTTGTCGGGGTCCTTCTCCCACTCCCCCTTGACCTGCTGGAACAGCTCGTCGGCGGCGTCTCGGGAGATGCGTCCCGACGGCATCCGCGGAAGATCGGACACGTCGAGCTCGAGATCCTCGTCGCGAACTCGCGACGCCAGGTGCTGGTGCTCGAAACCTGCCTTCAGTGTCGCCCACACGATCCACAGTCCGATGACGGGAAGCAGAATCACTCCGACACCCAGCCCGACGTTCACCGCACCACCGGTCTGGATCAACGAGACACCGCGTCGACCCAACAAGTAGAAGTAGAACGCCAGAATCGCCACCATCACAGCGATGGTGAGCAGGATCTTCGTCGCCTTGTTCATGGGTTCTACAGATCCAGGAACGGATCGAGTCCGACGGTCAGGCCGGGACGACCGGCGATCTCCCGCACACCGAGCAGCACGCCCGGCGCAAAGGACGTGCGGTCGAGCGAATCGTGACGGATGGTCAGCGTCTCGCCGAGGGTTCCGAACAACACTTCCTGATGCGCCACGAGACCTGCGAGCCTGATCGAGTGAACGCGCACTCCGTCGACCTCCGCGCCGCGAGCGTGATCGAATTCGGCCGTCGTGGCGTCGGGACTTTTCGCGACACCTGCCTTCGCACGTGCGTCGGCGATGACCTCGGCGGTGCGGTACGCGGTACCCGACGGCGCATCGGCCTTGTTCGGGTGATGCAGTTCGATGACCTCGACCGAATCGAAGAACCGCGCGGCCTGCTCGGCGAAACGCATGGTGAGCACAGCTCCGATGGCGAAGTTCGGTGCGATCAGAACTCCCGTCTCGGGGGAGCCTCCGAGCCAGGACCGCACGGTCGCGAGTCGCTCCTCGTCGAATCCGGTGGTGCCGACGACGGCGTGGATTCCGTTCTCGACGAGGAACCGCAGATTGTCCATGACGACGTCGGGATGCGTGAAGTCGACGACGACCTGCGTCGAGGCGTCGACGAACGTCGACATCGAGTCGCCCTGATCGACGGTCGCAACTAGTTCCAGGTCGGATGCGGCGTCGACGGCAGCACAGATGGCCTGCCCCACCTTGCCACGGGCTCCGAGAACGCCGACCCGGATAGGTGCTTCTGAACTCACGACTGCTCCACTCTGTGCTCCGACCGGAAAATCCATGCAGGTGGAAGCCTACTGACTGTGGAGCCGTCGTTCGTACGCTGGTCGCGCGTCACCCTCCGAAGAGGTTCTTCGCCTTGAGGGTCAGTTCGTACAGCCCGTAGGCGAAGGGAACGGCGACCCAGATCCAGGCCACGACCATCACCGTTCGTTGACGTGTCTCATTCATGCCGACGCCTCCTTCTCGTAGAACTTCTCGTCCACCGGTTTGATCAATTCGTTGGCGACGAACCCGATGACGAGGAGAGCGATCATCACGTAGAACGCCGGGAGATAGCGGCTCGTCGAACCGGTGTCACCCGCGTCGGCGATGGCGTTGACGATCAGCGGGCCCAGCACGCCTGCGACCGACCACGCGGTCAGCAGTCGACCGTGGATGGCGCCGACCTGATACGTGCCGAACATGTCCTTGAGGTACGCGGGCATGGTCGCGAAACCTGCGCCGTAGAACGACAGGATCAACAACGCCGAGATCAGGAACAACACCTTGTTCGAGTTGGTGAACACCGCGATGTACAGATACAGCAAGGCACCGACACCGAGGTACAGACGGTAGATGTTCTTCCGTCCCACCAGGTCCGAGACCGACGACCACACGAACCTGCCGATCATGTTCGTCAAGGACAGGAAGGCGACGAAGCCGGCTGCGGCAGCAGCCAACGACTCGGCGGAGAGGGCGTCGGGAAAGAAGTCCTGGTAGATACCCGACGCGCGCTCCAGAATTCCGATGCCGGCAGTCACGTTAAAGCACAGCACGATCCACAGCAACCAGAACTGCGGGGTCTTGACGGCATTCGCAGCCGAGACGTTGTGCGTGGACACCAGCGGCGACGACGTGTCGGGATTCCACCCCTTCGGCTTCCAGTCGTCGGCCGGAACGCGGATCAGGACGACGCCGAGCGCCATGAAGATCGCGTAGCCGACGGCCAACACGAGGAACGTCTTGGCGATGGACGCGTCGGTGAATCCGCCGAAGCCCGAGAGCAATTGGGTCGTGAGCGGCGAGGCGATCAATGCGCCGCCACCGAAACCCATGATTGCGATACCGGTGGCCATGCCAGGTCGGTCGGGGAACCACTTCATGAGTGTGGAGACCGGTGAGATGTAGCCGATACCGAGCCCGATTCCACCGACGAACCCGTAACCGAAGATCACGAGCCAGAACTGACCGAGGCTCATTCCCAACGCGGACAACAACAATCCGCTGACGAAGAAGATCAGCGAGACGGTCATGGCCCAGCGGGGCCCGTTCTTCTCGACGCGGGTGCCGAAGATCGCCGCGGACAGTCCGAGCATGACGATTGCGAGTTGAAACGGGATGGCGGTCACGGTCCCGCTGAGGTCAGAGGCGGTCGGCGCGGAGATCGCGCTCTTGAACACGCTCCAGGCGTACGCCGATCCGATCGCCAGGTGAATCGACAGCGCCGCGGGCGGAATCAGCCAACGATTCCATTCCGGAGTCGCGACGACTCGCGCGCGTTCGAGGATGGGCAGAGTCATGCGTACCCCTAGTTCGTGGTTTCTCGATACTGTGTCCGGTTCTTTAGTGAGTCAAACATCACACCACCTGATCCGGTGCAGTGGGGTCACCCCGTCGGCGCTACCGTCGTTCGGTGACCAACGACTCGATACCGGTCCTGCAAGCAGAGAACGTCGACCTCGTGCGAAACGGGCGATACCTTCTGCGCGACGCTTCGGTGCGCCTCGAACAGGGCGAACACTGGGTACTCCTCGGCGCGAACGGAGCCGGCAAGAGCACGCTGCTGAGCCTGCTGGGCGCATTCGTCCACCCCACGCACGGAAGTGTGGACGTCCTCGGTCACCGGCTCGGACGCGTCGACATGCGCGAGCTGCGCACTCACATAGGCCACGTCGACCCACGCCTGCGTGTCGAGCCGTCGTTGACGCTGCTCCAGACGGTGCTGACCGGGATGACGAACACTCCCGATCTGGTTCCGCGCTGGTCCCCCACCGACGACGAAGTGGCACGGGCGACGTCGTTGATCGACGCACTCGGCGTCACGCATCGCATCGATTCGCCGTGGTACACGCTGTCGCAGGGCGAACGCGGACGGGCACTCATCGCTCGCGCACTTCTGCCGGACCCCGCGCTGCTGCTGTTGGACGAGCCCGCAACCGGTCTCGATCTTGCTGCGCGAGAACAACTTCTGACGGCGTTGGACGGCATCCGGGCCGAGCATCCCACGCTCTCGAGCATTCTCGTCACACATCATCTCGAGGAGATTCCGTCGTCGACGTCGCATGCAGTGCTGCTGCGCGACGGCCACATCATGGCCATCGGCCACGTCGACGACGTCCTCACCACCGAGAACATCAGCGAATGCTTCGATCACCCCATCGAGATCGCACGACGTAACGGGCGGTGGGTAGCCACCGCCCCAAGTCGCTAGAACGTGATGACCTGACGGATGGCGTTGCCGTCGGCCAATTCGTCCATGCCGCGGTTGATCTCGTCGAGCGCAATTCGCGAGCTGATCAGCTTCTCGACGGGAAGCCGGCCTTCGCGCCACATCTGCGCATACTTCGGAATGTCTCGCGACGGCACCGCCGAACCGAGGTAGCTTCCGACGATCGTACGGGCTTCGGCGACGAGTCCGAGCGGCGAGATCGACGACCGCGCATCCGGTGCCGGCAGTCCGACGGTGACCGTCGTGCCGCCCGGGGCCGTCGCGGCCACCGCTGCCTCGAACGCGCGCGCATTACCCGCCGCCTCGATGACGACATCGGCCTTGATGTTCTGCTCTTCACGCTCGGCCGGCGAATAGGTCTGTGTCGCACCGAGTTCACGTGCGGTGGCGAGCTTGTCCGGCACCGCGTCGACGCCGATGACCTGTCCCGCTCCGACGGACACGGCCGTCAGAATCGACGCCATCCCGACCCCACCGAGACCGATCACCATGACCGACTGCCCCGGCGTGGGACGGCCCGCGTTGAGTACCGCACCGCCGCCCGTCAGCACGGCACAGCCCAGTACCGCAGCGACGTCGGCCGGAATGTCGTCGTCGACGGGCACGACGGACTTGCGGCTGACGACGGCATGGGTCGCGAATCCGGACACCCCGAGGTGGTGCTTGACCTCGACGCCGTCGCGGTTCAAGCGCCGGCCACCGTCGAGAAGCGTTCCGGCGTTGTTGGCGGCGCTGCCCGGGATGCACGGCATCTGGCCGTCGGTACGACAGCCGTCGCACTCCCCGCACCGCGGCAGGAACGTCATGACGACGCGGGTGCCGACCGGAACGTCGTCCACTCCCGCGCCGACGGCTTCGACGCGGCCCGCGGCTTCGTGTCCGAGGAGCATCGGCACCGGTCGCACGCGGTTACCGTCGACCACCGACAGGTCCGAGTGACACAGGCCCGCGGCCTCGATCCGCACGAGCAGTTCGCCCTCACCGGGAGGTGCGAGTTCCAGCTCCGAGATGGAGATGGGATGCGAGTCGGCGAACGGCCGTGAGCGTCCGATTTCTTCGAGTACAGCGCCGCGGATCTTCATGACCCCACTCTAGGTGAGCAGAAATGTCTCCAGGTGAGTGCGAATGTATAGCCCTCTATACATTCGCGCTCACGTGCGACGACGTCGCCTACAGCGGCAGACGCGGCCTCAACAGATGCGCGACGAGTCCCGTCCACCCGGTCTGGTGCGACGCCCCGAGCCCCTCACCGGTGTCGCCGTCGAAGTACTCGTTGAACGTCGGGTGCACGCTCCACAGCGGATCGTCGGTCGATTCGATTCGGTCACCGTCGGCCGGTCGTTTGCCGTCGACGGGGCGGAACAACGACGCGAGGCCGTCGTCGATCAGGTCGGCAGCCTCGGTCAGGGTGCGGTGATTGCCGGAGCCGGTGGGAATTTCGATCGTGAACGAGTCGCCGTAGTGCCGGCCGTAGGCGCGCAGCTTGTCCGCGAGCAGCACGTTGACCGGGAACCAGATGGGCCCTCGCCAGTTCGAGTTGCCGCCGAACATTCCGGTTCTGGACTCGCCGGGCTCGTATTCGATCGACACGTGCCGTCCGTCGATCTCGTAGGTGACGGCGTCACGATAGGACGCCGACAACGATCGAATCCCGTACTGCGACAGGAATTCTTCGGAATCGAACATGCGGGACAGCACACGCTTCAGACGTTCGGGTTCGACGAGCGACCACAGCACACGCACCTCGTCCCCGTCCTTGCGGGCGAGCAAGGGGCTCACCATCTCCGGCCTGCGCTGCTGAACCCACCGCAATCGAGCGGTCAGATCAGGACATTCCTTCTCGACCCACGACGGAATCTCCGTGGCGCCGAGGATCGGAAGCAAACCGACCATCGATCGCACACGCATCGGCGTCGCATCACCCTCGGGCGGTACGAGAACGTCGTAGAAGAAACCGTCCTCGTCGTGCCACAGCGAAATATGTTGTGAACCGAACGATTTGACCGCACGGGCAATCGACAGGAAGTGCGCGAAGAACTTGGTGGCAGCGTCGTCCCACGCGCGGTCGTGCCGTGCCAGTTCGAGCGCGATCTTGAACATCTGCTGGCAGTAGAACGCCATCCAACTCGTCGCGTCGGACTGCTCGAGCCGGAACCCGGGAGGCAACGGCGCGGACCGGTTGAACAGACCGATGTTGTCCATTCCGAGGAACCCGCCCTCGAAGATGTTCGACCCCTCCGAGTCCTTGCGATTGACCCACCACGCGAAGTTGAGCAGCAACTTCGTGAAGACCCGTACGAGAAACTCGCGATCGCGGTAGCCGTCGATACGGTAGACATGCCATGCCGCCCACGCGTGTACGGGCGGGTTGACGTCGCCGAATTCCCACTCGTACGCCGGCAGTTGGCCGTTGGGATGCATCGACCATTCGCGGCACATGAGTACGAGCTGTTCCTTTGCGAAGTCCGGATCGACGTGCGCGAGCGGAATGGTGTGAAAAGCCAAGTCCCACGCGGCGAACCACGGGTACTCCCACTCGTCGGGCATCGAGATCACGTCCGCCAGGGCCAGATGCTGCCAGCGCGAGTTACGCGCGCCGGTGCCGCGGCGCGCCTCGGGAGACGGCTCGCCGACCTTGTCTCCCTCGATCCATTGCTCGACGTCGTACCGATACAACTGCTTCGTCCAGAGCAGACCGGCGTACGCGCGACGCGCCACGTGGCGGTCGTCGTCGGAGAGGTCGGGCCCGATGACGGCGCGATAGAACTCGTCCGCCTCGGCGCGCCGGTCGGCGACGACGGCGTCGAACCCGCGGCCGAACGTCTGCTCGTCCGGGGCGGCGGTCGACAAGCGCAACTTGACCTCACGGGTCTCTCCGGGTGCGACGTCGTCGAGGCTGTACCAGAACGCCGATTTCGTCCCGGTCTGCTCGGGATCGACCGCGCCCTCGTCCCCGTCGACGACGCGTCGGCCGATTCCGTCCTTGCTGTAGGCGCTTCGATTCTCCTGCCCCCACAACGCGGCCGCGTTGGTGTCGTTGTCGCAGAACAGAACCCGAGGTCGACCCTCGGCGGCGAGGTAGTAGCGGCCGAGAAATCCGTGCTGCGCCTCCACTGCTCGTACGGCCCCGGACTGCAGATGCGACGGATCGACCTCGTCGAGCGTGCCGCGGCGCTCGTCGCGTCCCCACGCCCACGTGTTTCGGAACCAGAGGTGCGGCAGTAAGTCGACCGACGCCGCGTCCGGTCCGTGGTTGGTCACCGAGATGACGATGCAGATGTCGTCGGGTGACGCCTTCGCGTACGTCACCTGGACGTCGAAGAATCGGTTCTCGTCGAGAATTCCGGTGTCGGACAGCTCGTATTCGCGATCGTCCCGTCCGCGGCTCGCGTTCTCCTCACGCAACTGCTGGTACGGGTACTCGGCCTGCGGGTAGCGGTAGAGCCACTGCATCCAACTGTGCGTCGGGGTGCCGTCGACGACCCACCAGTACTCCTTGGCATCCTCCCCGTGGTTGCCCTCGCCGTTGGTCAGACCGAACAGGCGCTCCTTCAGAATGGGGTCCTTGCGATTCCACAGCGCGAACGCGAAGTTGAGGAATCCGAAGCGATCGCTGATCCCGCCGAGCCCGTCCTCGCCCCATCGGTACGCCCGAAGGTGCGATTGATCGAACGGAAACGACTGCCACGCGTCGCCATCCGCCGAATAGTCCTCTCGGACAGTGCCCCATTGACGTCCGGCGAGGTACGGTCCCCACTGGCGCCACGGCCCGCTCACTCCGGGCGATTCTGCGAGACGTGCATGCTCGACGGAGGGCGGTGCGGCAGGAGAGTCAGCGGCGTCTGTCACGCGTCCAGTGTGCTATCTCGACGTCTCGATCGCACGCCGACCCGATCGCTCAGGCCCCGAACCACCTTGCCGCCGCTGGTGAGACGTTGTGCCACACGTGTTTCGCTTCGCGGTACTCCGCCAGACCGGTCGGACCCAGTTCGCGACCGGTGCCCGAGCGTTTGAACCCACCCCACTCGGCCGCGGGAGTGTAGACCCCGAAGTCGTTGAGCCACACCGTTCCATGCCTCAGCCCTCGCACGAGGCGTTCGCCGCGGGCAGGATCCGCCGTACGAACACCCGCTGCGAGACCGTACTTCGTGTCGTTCCCGAGTCGGAGCGCCTCGTCCTCGGTGGAGAAACGTTCGACGGTCAGAATCGGTCCGAACGTCTCTTCCTGCACGATGCGCATCGTGCGATCGCACCTGTCGAAGATCGTCGGCAGGAAGTAACTGCCGTCGGCAAGCGCCTTCTCGTCCGGCCGCGATCCACCGACGACGAGTTCGGCCCCCTCCTGCACTCCGAGGGCGACGTAGTTCTCGACCTTCGTGCGATGCGCTTCGGACACGAGCGGGCCGGTTTCACTGGTCGGATCCAGCCCAGGACCGACCTTGATCCGGCGTGCCCGTTCGACGAGCGATGCGACGACGCGGTCGGCGATGCTGTCCTCGACTATCAGCCGTGTCCCCGCAGAACACACTTGCCCGGAATGCAGGAACGCACCGGTGAGCACGTGATCGACCGAAGTCGAGAAGGATTCGGGATCCGACGCCGCATCGGCGAACACGATGTGGGGGTTCTTCCCGCCCAACTCGAGAGCGACTTTGGTGACGTTCTCGGCAGCCGCGACGGCGATCGCGCGACCGGTGGCGAGCCCGCCGGTGAACGAGATGAAGTCGACGTCGGGATTCGACGTCAGTGCGTCGCCGATGTCGGCGCCGCTCCCCTGCACCAGAGCGACCACACCGTCCGGCACGCCCGCTTCCTGCAGGAGACGGACGAACGCGATGGTGCTGAGCGGTGTCACCTCGCTGGGTTTGAGCACCATCGTGCATCCCGCCGCGAGCGCGGGCGCAACCTTCCAGGAGATCTGCAGGAGCGGGTAGTTCCACGGCGCGATCATCACGCATACGCCGATCGGCTCGTGGACCACTCGCGAGACGACGTCGGTGCGCCCGACCTCGACCGACCGGTCGGGGTCGACGCGCGCGAGGTCGGCGTAGTAGCGGAAGACCGCCGTGACGTCGTCGATGTCGATACGGCTCTCGGCCAAGGTCTTGCCGGTGTCGATCGTCTCGATCCGGGCGAGCTGTTCCCTGTCCCGCTGCAGCAGATCGGCCACCCTGGACAACAGCAGTGCTCTCTCCGACGCGGATCCGGTGGCCCAGACGCCGTCGTCGAACGTTCGGCGTGCCGCCGCTACGGCGCGACGCGCGTCGTCCGGCGAGGCTTCGTCCACTGCGACCACAACGCGACCGGTTGCGGGATCGACGACATCACGTGTGCGGCCGTCCGACGCACCCGACCACGTTCCACCGATGAACAGCGAGGGTCGAAGATGCTCGAACTCGTGTGCCACGTTGCGCCTTCCGCCGGGAGTCGATCGCACTCACGGTAGGCCACCGGCGGTCCGGTAGTGGACGACGGAGTCAGGAACAGGCTGCGAGCAGCGTCGCGACGTCGGCGTCGTGGAGTCCCTCGGGCGGCGAATCCTGCAGCAGGATCTCGCGGAGCCGAGTGACGAAGCCCTCCCGGCTGATGCCGAATTCGGTGAGCACGTCGTCGTCCGGTCCGTCGACGTGCGGGAACTGTCCGGTCTCGAGATCGAGCATTCGCATTCCTTCGACGCCTCGTCGGTCAGGTGACCCCGGGGCGGTATCGAGTCGGGGGTTGCCGATGCCGCACTCCGGAGTCGAGAAGTTCATCGACCCCTCCGCACCCGACGTTACAGATGCCCGCCAAGTGGAACGATCACGAAAATGACACGAAACGGATGCATCCCGGTTTCGGCGTGCAGTTCTCGTCGTGTCCACCCTCGCGTCACACCGAGTTTCACCGACCGACCGCTGTGGTCATTCGGCGACGCGACCGGGAAAAGAGGACGTAGCATCCCACTCGTGACCGCCCCGTTGCGCATCCTCGTCTACAGCAGCAACACGAACACGCGCGCGGACGTGACGACGGCAATCGGAACCCACCCGAACCCGTCGCTGCCCGCGTTGGAGTACATCGAGGTCGCCAGTCGGCCGATGGTGGTGCACTACCTCGACCGCGGGGGCATAGACCTCGCGATTCTCGACGGCGAAGCGGCACCCGCAGGCGGGATGGGCGTCGCGAAGGAGTTGAGGGACGAGCTCACCGACTGTCCCCCACTCGTCGTTCTGACGGGTCGTCCCGACGACGCATGGCTCGCGGAGTGGTCCGGAGCCGAAGCGGCGGTTCCGCATCCGATCGATCCCTTCGTGCTCACCGAGACGGTCGTCGGCCTACTGAGCCACTGACCGAAAGCCTTTATCGGCAAACGTTTCCCGGTTCGAGCGCACCTCACTGGATACAAGATCGACTTTCTCGCCCGACACACCTGTCTCGCACACCGAAAATCGAGACAACTCGGGGTGCGACACCGGTAGGCTGTGTTTCAGTTCACATTTTCTAACGGTCGAGTAACTCTCGCCGACAGCGTCAGCACTGCCCACAAGGCACGACGACAGAGGTGACACGCAGATGAACGAGTACATCCCCGTTCTCGCCCTGGGTGCAGTCGCTGTCGTGTTCGCGGCCGTGTCCGTGGTCGTCGCTGCAGTCGTCGGACCGAAGCGATACAACCGGGCCAAGCTCGACGCCTACGAATGCGGCATCGAACCGACTGCGCAGCCGATGGGCGCCGGTCGCTACCCCGTCAAGTTCTACCTGACGGCCATGCTGTTCATCATCTTCGACATCGAGATCGTCTTTCTGTACCCATGGGCGGTTCATTTCGACGCGCTGGGCCTGTTCGGGCTCCTGGCCATGGGGATGTTCATCGTCAGCGCCGCGGTGGCGTACGCCTACGAGTGGCGACGGGGCGGCCTGAGCTGGGACTGAACGCCTTCCGATCACCACGCACCGAGCAGGAGGATCTGATATGGGTCTCGAGGAGAAGCTGCCGAGCGGCTTCCTGCTGAGCACTGTCGAGTCTCTCGCCGGCTACGTGCGAAAGGGATCGCTGTGGCCCGCGACGTTCGGTCTCGCCTGTTGCGCGATCGAGATGATGGCGACCAGTTCCGGTCGCTTCGACATCGCGAGATTCGGCATGGAGGCGTTCCGCGCCTCACCGCGGCAGGCGGATCTGATGATCGTCGCGGGCCGCGTCAGTCAGAAGATGGCCCCGGTGCTGCGCCAGATCTACGACCAGATGGCCGAGCCCAAATGGGTTCTCGCCATGGGTGTCTGCGCGTCGTCGGGCGGAATGTTCAACAACTACGCCATCGTCCAGGGCGTCGATCACGTGGTTCCCGTCGACATCTACCTGCCGGGATGCCCGCCGCGGCCCGAGATGCTGTTGAACGCGATCCTGATGCTGCACGAGAAGATCCAGGACATGCCGTTGGGCGCCGACCGCGACACCGTCGCGCGCGCAGCCGAGGCCGCCGCGCTGGCGTCGAAGCCCACGATCGAGTCGAAGGGGCTGCTGCGGTGACGGCCGATCGACGAGGAATGTTCGGTGTTCGCGGTACCGGTGACACATCTGGATACGGAAGACTGGTACGGCCGACGCACGTGGTGGGCAGCTCCGCCCGACCGTACGGCAGCTACTTCGATTCCGTTGCAGACGAATTGGAGCAGCGCCTGCCCGAGCGTGGGCTGTCGTTCGACGACGCCATCGAGAAAGTCGTGGTCTTCCGCGGACAGTTGACGCTGCACGTCCGACGCGAGCACCTCGTGGCGGTGGCGACGATGGTGCGCAACGAGCCGGCACTTCGCTTCGAGATGTGCCTCGGAGTGAGTGGTGTCCACTATCCGCAGAACTCGGGCCGCGAGTTGCACGCGATCTACCCGTTGCTGTCGATCACGCACAACCGCCGCATCAGGCTCGAAGTGTCGGTGCCGGAGTCGGATCCGCACATCCCGACGCTCGTGGGCGTCTACCCGACCAACGATTGGCACGAGCGCGAAACGTACGACTTCTTCGGCATCCAGTTCGACGGTCATCCGTCGTTGACGCGCATCGAGATGCCCGACGACTGGGTCGGCCACCCGCAGCGCAAGGACTATCCGCTCGGGGGAATTCCGGTGGAGTACAAGGGTGCCAGCATCCCGCCACCCGACACGCGACGGGGGTACAACTGATGACCGACATCGCACGACACGACAAGTCCTTCACCGTGTCCGGGCAGGACTGGGACGACATCGTCGCGGCAGCGGCCGAATCCGCAGGCTCCGCCTCGGAGGAACGCATCGTCGTCAACATGGGACCGCAGCATCCGTCGACGCACGGTGTTCTCCGGTTGATCCTCGAGATCGAGGCGGAAACCGTCACCGAAGCCCGATGCGGAATCGGCTACCTGCACACCGGTATCGAGAAGAACCTCGAATTCCGTACCTGGACACAGGGCGTCACGTTCGTCACCCGCATGGACTATCTCTCGCCGTTCTTCAACGAGACGGCGTACTGCCTGGGCGTCGAGCAACTCCTCGACATCACCGACGACATTCCCGAGCGGGCCACCGTCGTTCGAGTGATGCTGATGGAGCTCAATCGCATCTCCTCGCACCTCGTGGCGCTGGCCACCGGCGGCATGGAACTCGGAGCCGTCACGGCGATGCTGTTCGGGTTCAGGGAACGAGAGCTGATTCTCGACGTCTTCGAGATGATCACCGGTCTTCGCATGAATCATGCGTACATCCGGCCGGGAGGGCTGGCGCAGGACCTTCCGGAAGGAGCCGTCGAGAAGGTACGTGAGCTGACGAAGGCTCTACCGATCCGGTTGCGCGACATGTCGGATCTGCTGAGCGAGAACAAGATCTGGAAGGCCCGTACGAAAGGAATCGGCTATCTCGACCTGACGGGCTGCATGGCGTTGGGCATCACGGGTCCGATGCTGCGCTCGACCGGTCTCCCCCACGATCTGCGTAAGTCCCAGCCGTATTGCGGCTACGACACGTACGAGTTCGACGTCCCCACCGACACCGGCTGCGACGCGTACGGCCGATACCTCGTTCGGATCGACGAGATGACGCAGTCGCTGCGGATCGTCGAGCAGTGCCTGGATCGCCTACGTCCCGGCCCGATCATGGTGGAGGACAAAAAGATCGCGTGGCCCGCCGACCTGTCCGTCGGCAAGGACGGGATGGGCAGCTCGCCGGGGCACGTACGCGACATCATGGACACGTCGATGGAATCGCTGATCCACCATTTCAAGCTGGTGACCGAGGGATTTCGGGTGCCCGAAGGGCAGGTGTACGTCGCCGTCGAATCTCCGCGCGGCGAGCTCGGCGTTCACATGGTCAGCGACGGCGGTACACGCCCGTTCCGAGTGCACTACCGGGACCCGTCGTTCACCAACCTGCAGGCCGTCGCGGCGACGTGCGAGGGCGGCATGGTCGCCGACGTCATCGCCGCGGTCGCCAGCATCGACCCGGTCATGGGCGGGGTGGACCGATGAGCGATCCCGTCTTCGTCCGTCTCGCGACCCCACCCGCGCCGTATCCCGACGACGTCCGCGCACGCCTAGACCGGGACGCCGACCGCATCATCGCGCGGTATTCGCCTCCCGAACAACCCGATTCGAGAATGGCGCGGTCTGCACTGCTGCCGCTTCTGCACCTCGTGCAGGCGGAAGAGGGCTACGTCAGCCCGACCGGGATCGACTTCTGCGCGCACCGACTCGGCCTCACCGGCGCCGAGGTCGCTGCGGTGTCGACCTTCTACTCCATGTACCGGCGCGAGCCCACGGGTGACTATCTCGTGGGGGTCTGCACCAACACGCTGTGCGCCGTGATGGGCGGCGACGCCATCCACGACGCGCTGCGCGAGCATGTACCCGACGACGATCCCCTGGTCACGGTGACGCACATCGAGTGCAACGCCGCGTGCGACTACGCGCCGGTGGTCATGGTGAACTGGGAATTCTTCGACAACCAGACGCCCGAATCCGCGCGTGCCGTCGTCGACGACCTCCGATCCGGCCGCGAGGTGGTACCGACGCGGGGCGCGTCGCTGATTCCGTTCCGTGAGACCGAACGAATTCTCGCGGGTTTCCCCGACGACCGGCTCGGCGCGGTGCAGGCAGGCGGACAACCGGGGGCGCCCACACTGGCCGGCCTACGCGTCGCGCGCGACGAGGGCATGACCGCACCCGATGCGCCCGAGGCGACCGACAGCGGATCCGCACCGCTCGGCTCCGAGGACGCCGCCGCCGCCGAGACGACGAAGGACAAGCCCGCACCTGCGCCGTCGGCATCGGTACCGCCGGAGAAAGGACGTTGACGTGCCATTGACTCCGGTGCTCAGCCGCTACTGGGACGATCCCGAATCGTGGACGCTCGACACGTACGAGCGTCACGACGGTTACCGAGGCCTGCGTAATGCACTCGCGATGCCCGAGGACGACGTCATCGCTCTGGTGAAGGACGCCGGTCTGCGCGGTCGAGGTGGCGCTGGTTTCCCGACGGGGATGAAGTGGAGCTTCATCCCTCAGGGCGACGACAAGCCGCACTACCTGGTGGTCAACGCCGACGAATCCGAACCGGGTACGTGCAAGGACATGCCCCTGCTGCTCGCGACACCGCAGGTGTTGCTCGAGGGAATTGTCATCGCCGCGTACGCCATTCGTGCTCATCGGGCGTACATCTACGTTCGCGGCGAAGTGGTCCCGGTGATCCGGCGCCTGCACGCCGCCGTCGCCGAGGCGTACGACGCGGGCTATCTCGGCAAGAACATTCTCGGAACCGGCTTCGACCTCGACGTGATCGTTCACGCAGGTGCGGGCGCCTACATCTGCGGCGAGGAGACCGCGCAGATCGAGTCGCTGGAGGGTCGACGCGGCCAGCCTCGCCTGCGTCCGCCGTTTCCCGCGGTCGCCGGGCTGTACGCGTGCCCGACGGTCGTCAACAACGTCGAGTCGATCGCGAGCGTCCCGTCCATTCTGCGCAGCGGCGTCGACTGGTTCCGATCGATGGGCTCGGAGAAGTCGCCCGGGTTCACGTTGTATTCGTTGTCGGGTCATGTGACAAGGCCAGGACAGTACGAAGCACCGCTCGGGGTGACACTTCGAGAACTGCTCGGATACGCCGGAGGCGTGCGGGCAGGTCACAGTCTGAAGTTCTGGACGCCAGGAGGGTCGTCGACGCCCATCCTCACCGAGGAACACCTCGACGTCCCGTTGGACTACGAGGGCGTCGGCGCGGCGGGATCGATGCTGGGCACCAAGGCATTACAGATTTTCGACGACACCACGTGCGTGGTGCGGGCAGTACGTCGCTGGACCGAGTTCTACGCCCACGAATCGTGCGGAAAATGCACACCGTGTCGCGAGGGCACGTATTGGCTCGTACAGATCTATGCACGGCTCGAGACCGGCCTCGGAACGGCCGAGGATCTGGACACGTTGCTCGACATCTCCGACAACATCCTCGGCCGATCGTTCTGCGCGCTCGGCGACGGCGCGGTCAGTCCGATCACGTCCTCACTGAAGCACTTTCGAGACGAGTACGTCGAACACATCGGCGCACCGTGTCCGTTCGACCCGCACCGTAGCACCGTCATGGCAGGAGCGTTGACATCGTGACCGCCGTGACCGAAACCGTGACCGTCACCATCGACGGCATCGAACTGCACGTGCCCGCAGGCACTCTCGTCATCCGTGCCGCCGAGATGACCGGCATTCAGATCCCGAGGTTCTGCGATCATCCACTTCTCGACCCGGTCGGCGCGTGCCGCCAGTGTCTCGTCGAGGTGGAGGGACAACGCAAGCCACTTGCGTCGTGTACCACGACCGTGACGGACGGAATGGTGGTCCACACCCAGTTGAGCTCGCCCGTCGCCGAGAAGGCGCAGAAGGGCGTCATGGAGCTGCTGCTGATCAATCATCCGCTCGATTGCCCCATCTGCGACAAGGGTGGCGAATGCCCGCTGCAGAATCAGGCGATGTCGTCGGGGCGCTCCGAGTCGCGATTCGTCGACGTCAAACGCACGTACCCCAAACCGATTCCGCTGTCGTCCGAGGTTCTGCTCGATCGCGAACGGTGCGTGCTGTGTGCACGATGCACCCGCTTCTCGGAGCAGATCGCCGGAGACCCGTTCATCGACCTTCTCGAACGTGGTGCGCTGCAACAGGTCGGCATCAACGAGGGCGAGGAGTTCGAGTCGTACTTCTCCGGCAACACGGTGCAGATCTGCCCGGTGGGCGCGTTGACCGGTGCTGCCTACCGCTTCCGCGCCCGCCCGTACGACCTCGTGTCCTCCCCCAGCACATGCGAGCACTGCGCCGGCGGATGCGCGCAGCGCACCGACCATCGCCGCGGAAAAGTGTTGCGACGCTTGGCCGGTGACGATCCCGAGGTCAACGAGGAGTGGAACTGCGACAAGGGTCGGTGGGCGTTCACCTATGCCACCGAGCCCGATCGACTGACCACCCCGTTGATCCGTCGCGGCGGAGAACTCGTCCCGGCGTCGTGGTCCGAGGCCCTCGCAGCCGCCGCCGGTGGTCTCGCGTCCGCAGGCAGCGACGTCGGAGTGCTCGTCGGAGGCAGATCCACCGTCGAGGACGCCTACGCGTATTCGAAATTCGCTCGTGTCGCTCTCGGTACCAACAACATCGACTTCCGTGCGCGCCCGCACAGCCGTGAGGAGACGGAGTTCCTCGCGTCCCACGTCGCGGCCCGGTCGACGGACGTCACGTACAGGCGCCTCGAGCAAGCACCGGAAGTCCTCCTCGTCGGATTCGAACCGGAGGAGGAGTCGCCGATGGTGTTCCTCCGACTGCGCAAGGCCGTCCGCGCGTCGGGCCTGAACGTGTGTGCCATCGCGCCGTTCGCCTCTGCAGGCGTCGTCAAACTGGGAGCGCGGCTGATCCGATGCGTGCCGTCCGGTGAGGCGGAGGTGCTCGACGGTCTGGCGACATCGCAGGAATCGGAGATGACCGCGGCCCCGGGAACCGTCGTCATGGTCGGCGAACGACTCGCCGAATCCCCCGGTGCGCTCTCGGCCGTGGTCCGATTCGCTCGCGCGACAGGTGCCACGATCGCCTGGGTGCCGCGGCGTGCGGGTGATCGGGGCGCACTCGACGCCGGGGCGCTTCCCCTCGTACTTCCCGGCGGCATACCCGTCACCGACGAACGAGGGTCCGCTGGTCTCGCCGCGGCCTGGTCGGTCCCGCACCTACCCACCTCGGCCGGTCTCGACACGACCGGGATGCTCGACGCGGCCGCGTCGGGATCGCTGGGAGCGCTCGTGGTGGGTGGCGTCGAACTGGCCGACCTTCCGGATCCGTCGTCGGCGGCAGCGGCTATCGATGCGTCGCCGTTCGTCGTGAGTCTCGAGATTCGGCGCAGCCGCGTCACCGAACGCGCCGACGTCGTCTTCCCGGTGGCGCCCGTGAGCGAGAAGGCGGGTATCTTCCTCGATTGGGAAGGGCGTCCCCGTCCGTTCGACGTCGCGGTCGCCGGCACGCGTGCCGTCCCGGACGGCCGCGTGCTGCACGCGTTGGCCTCCGAGATGGGTACTCCGATCGGCCTGCCCGACGGCGCATCCTCTCGCGCCGAGATCGCGGCCCTTCCTGCATGGTCGGGCACGCGCCACGCGTCGCCGACCTACCCACCGCACCGAGCGCCGACACCCGGTCCCGGCGAGGCAGTGCTGTCGACGTGGCGCATGCTGCTCGACTCAGGCCGGATGCAGGACGGCGAGCCGCATCTCGCCGGCACGGCCAGGACACCGGTCGTTCGCCTGTCCGCAGGCACCGCTCGCGAGATCGGAGCATCGAACGGCGAGTGGGTGACGGTGACGTCCGAGCGCGGAGCGATCACACTGCCGCTCGCGATCAGCGACCTCCCCCATCGCGTGGTGTGGCTGCCGCGTCGATCGCCGGGCAGCGAAGTCAATGCGGCGTTGGCCGTCGGTAACGGTGCAGTGGTGCGGATCCACGCCGCAAGTGAGGTGACCTAAGTGATCGAAGGATTCGGCGTCGACCCCTGGTGGCTCGTCGTCGCCAAGGCTGTCGCAATCTTCGTGTTCTTGATCCTGACCCCGCTGATCGCAATCCTCGCCGAGCGAAAAGTGATGGCTCGCATGCAGAGTCGGGTCGGGCCGAACCGCGTCGGACCTGGCGGCATGTTACAGAGCCTCGCCGACGGCGTGAAATTGGCACTGAAAGAAGGCATCGTTCCGAAAGGAATCGACAGACCGGTCTACCTGCTGGCCCCCGTCATCGCGATCGTTCCGGCGTTCATGGCGTTCGCGGTCATTCCGTTCGGACCCGTGGTGTCCGTCTTCGGTCACCGAACTCCGTTGCAACTGACCGACTTCTCGGTCGGTGTTCTGTACATCCTGGCCGTCACGTCCGTCGGCGTGTACGGAATCGTATTGGCGGGATGGGCATCCGGTTCGACCTATCCCCTGCTCGGCGGACTGCGATCGACGGCGCAGGTGATCTCGTACGAAATCGCGATGGGATTGTCCTTCGTCGCGGTGTTCCTCCACGCCGGGACGATGTCGACGTCGGGAATCGTTGCGGCGCAAACGAACACCTGGTACATCTTCTTGCTCTTCCCGTCGTTCGTCATCTATCTGACCTCGATGGTCGGTGAGACCAATCGCGCGCCGTTCGACCTCCCCGAGGCCGAAGGCGAACTCGTCGGCGGCTTCCACACCGAATACTCGTCGCTCAATTTCGCGCTGTTCATGCTCGCCGAGTACGTCAACATGGTGACCGTCTCGGCGCTCGCCACGACGCTGTTCCTCGGTGGGTGGCACGCACCGTTCCCGATCGACCTGTGGGACGGCGCCGATTCCGGGTGGTGGCCGGTGCTGTGGTTCACGCTGAAGGTCTGGGCGTTCCTGTTCGTGTTCGTCTGGCTGCGGGCGACGCTCCCTCGCCTGCGCTACGACCAGTTCATGAATCTGGGCTGGAAAGTGCTGATTCCGGTGTCCCTCGTGTGGATCGTTCTCGTTGCGACCGTCCGCGCCTTCCGCGTCGAGGGCTACGGTTCGTCCGCTGTCGCCCTCGTCGTCGCCAGTGCGATCGTCGCGGTAGCCGTGGCCTACGCCTTCTGGCGCAGGCGCGGTCGTGAGCCGGAACCGGCGCCTCCGACCGGTGAACTCCCCCCGTTCGACCCGATGGCCGGCGGCTTCCCCGTCCCACCCCTGCCGGGGCAGACGGTGCCGACCCCAGAGAAGGAGCGCAGCGATGCCTGATTTCCTTGGCCCCGTCGCAGGATTCGGCGTGACGTTCCGGACGATGTTCACCAAACCCGTCACCGAGTTCTATCCCGAACAGAAGGCGCCGACCGCGGCGCGCTACCACGGACGCCACCGGCTGAACCGGTACGCCGACGGCCTGGAGAAATGCATCGGCTGCGAACTGTGCGCATGGGCGTGCCCGGCCGACGCGATCTACGTCGAGGGTGCGGACAACACCGACGAGGAGCGCTATTCGCCCGGTGAACGGTACGGCGTGGTCTACCAGATCAACTATCTACGCTGCATCGGATGCGGGCTGTGCATCGAGGCCTGTCCCACCCGGGCGCTGACGATGACGAACGACTACGAACTCGTCGACGACAATCGCGCCGACCTGATCTACGAGAAGGATCGTCTGCTGGCGCCCGTCGAGCCAGGCGTGGAACCGGCACCACACCCGATGGCCGACGGCGCCACCGAGGCCGACTACTACCGGGGAGAAGTCCGGTGACCACGTCCACCGCCGAGGCCGTGCAATTCTGGCTCCTCGGCGGTCTCGCGGTTCTGGGCGCGGTGGCGATGGTCTGCGCGACGAAAGCGGTCTACTCCGCGCTTTTCCTCGCCGTCACGATGATCATCCTGGCGGTGTTCTACATCGCACAGGGCGCGATCTTCCTCGGTGTCGTGCAGGTCGTCGTCTACACCGGCGCGGTGATGATGCTGTTCCTGTTCGTGCTGATGCTCGTCGGCGTCGATTCGGCCGATTCGCTGACCGAGACGATGAAGGGGCAGCGTCCTGCCGCCGTCGCCGCGGGAATCGGCTTCGGACTCGTCGTGATCGGGGCCATCGGCAATGCGTCGGTGGAGTCCGGACGTCCGGACTTCGTCGGCATGGAAGCCGCCAACGCAGGCGGTAACGTCGAGGGCCTCGCGGAATTGATCTTCATCCGCTACCTGTGGGCGTTCGAACTGACGGGCGCGTTGCTGATCATCGCGACGATCGGTGCGATGGTGTTGGCGCATCGCGAGCACTTCGAGGAACGCAAGGGTCAGCGCGCACTGTCCGAGCAACGCTTCAAGGACGGCTCGCATGTGACTCCGATGCCGAGCCCCGGCGTCTACGCCCGGCACAACGCCGTCGACTGGCCCGCGCGGCTGCCCGACGGGTCCCCGTCGGAACTGTCGGTCAATCCGATGCATCGAGGGCACCGAGGCAATCCGGACGGGGGCGCATCGTGAATCCCGAGAACTACCTGTATCTGTCGGTGTTGCTGTTCACGATCGGCGCTGCAGGAGTGCTGCTGCGCCGCAACGCGATCGTCGTGTTCATGTGCGTCGAGTTGATGCTCAACGCAGCGAATCTCGCGTTCGTCACGTTCGCTCGCATGCACGGGAACTTGGAGGGCCAGGTGTTCGCGTTCTTCACGATGGTCGTCGCCGCAGCCGAGGTGGTCGTCGGCCTCGCCATCATCATGACGATCTTCCGCACCCGACGGACGGCCTCGGTCGACGACGCCCGACTGCTGAAGAACTGACATGACCGCCATCTGGATTCTCCCCGCGTTGCCGTTGCTGGGAGCGGTCGTTCTGTTGCTGCTCGGCCGGCGGACGGATCGTTTCGGTCATCTGGTCGGCACGGTGATGTCGTCGGCGGCATTCGTGTATGCGCTCGTACTGTTCGCCGACATGCTCGGCAAGCCCGCCGACGAGCGGGCAGTGTCCGAGACGTTGTTCAGCTGGATTCCTGTCGCGGACCTGCAGGTGGACTTCGGATTCCGACTCGATCAGCTGTCGATGTGCTTCGTGCTGCTCATCACCGGAGTGGGTTCGCTCATCCACGTCTACGCGATCGGCTACATGGCCGACGATCCCGATCGCCGACGGTTCTTCGCCTATCTCAACCTGTTTCTGGCGGCGATGCTGCTGCTCGTCACCGCTGACAACTTCCTCGGCCTGTACGTGGGCTGGGAAGGCGTCGGACTTGCGTCGTACCTGTTGATCGGCTTCTGGCAGTACAAGCCGTCGGCGGCGACGGCGGCCAAGAAGGCGTTCGTCGTCAACCGGGTCGGCGACATCGGACTGATGGTCGCGCTGATGATCATGTTCGCGACGTACGGCAGCGTCTCGTTCGACGACGTCTTCGCTGGTGTCGACGACACGAGTTCCGGGACGCTGACCGCGCTCGGACTCGTCCTGCTTCTGGCCGCATGCGGCAAGTCCGCGCAGGTGCCGTTGCAGTCGTGGCTCGGCGACGCCATGGAAGGACCGACGCCGGTGTCGGCCTTGATCCATGCCGCCACGATGGTGACGGCCGGGGTCTACCTGATCGTCCGAGCCGGACCCGTCTTCGAGTCCGCGCCGGCCGCTCAGGCCGCCGTCGTGGCGGTCGGAGCCGTGACGCTGCTGTTCGGCGCCGTCATCGGTTGCGCGAAGGACGACATCAAGAAGGCTCTCGCGGCGTCGACGATGAGCCAGATCGGGTACATGGTGCTCGCGGCGGGGCTCGGTCCCGCCGGCTACACGTTCGCGATCATGCTGTTGCTGACGCACGGCTTCTTCAAGGCAGGTCTTTTCCTCGGCGCGGGTTCGGTCATGCACGGCATGAACGACGAGGTGGACATGCGCAAATACGGTGCTCTGCGCACGGCGATGCCCATCACGTTCGTCACGTTCGGCCTCGGATATCTCGCCATCATCGGCGTCCCGCCGTTCTCCGGCTTCTTCGCCAAGGACAAGATCATCGAGACCGCCTTCGGCGCCGGCGGCGTGCAGGGCGTCGTCCTCGGTGTCGCCACCTTGGTCGGCGCGGGCCTCACCGCGTTCTACATGACGCGGGTGATGCTCATGACGTTCTTCGGCGACGCTCGGTGGGACGGCGGGAGTGGAGCCGGCAGGAACGACCCAGTTGAGGACGGGAGTGGAGCCGGCAGGAACGACCAAGTTGGGGAAGGCTCACACCCACACGAGTCGCCGTCGGTGATGACGGCACCGATGATCGTCCTCGCTGTCGGATCCGTCGCTGCGGGAGCGCTACTGACCGTCGGAGGTTCGCTGTCGAACTGGCTCGTTCCCGTCGTCGGCGAGGCCGAGGAAGCACACATGCTGCCCGCGTGGGTCGTGACGGTCCTCGCGCTGGGCGTCGTGGCGGTGGGAATCGCCGTGGCGTACATGCGTTATGCGCGGTCGGCGGTTCCGTCGGTCGCTCCCGAGCCCGTCTCGGCGTTGACGACGGCGGCGCGACGCGACCTCTACGGTGACGCCGTCAACGAAGCGCTCCTGATGCGTCCCGGCCAGGAATTGACCCGCGCCGCAGCACGATTCGACGAGGCTGCGATAGCGGGAGTCACACGCGGGGTGTCCGGGGGCGTGTCGAGTCTGTCGACGCGGATCAGGCAGGTTCAGTCCGGCTACGTCCGGTCGTATGCGCTGACGATGTTGGCGGGCACGGCGGTCGTTCTCGCGATGATGGTGGCGGTGATGGTGTGGTGACCTCGTTTCCGTGGCTGACGACGCTGTGGGCTCTGCCGCTTCTCGGCGCGATCGCGGTGGTCGTCGTGCCGCGCACTCGCCCCGACGCGGCCAAGATCGTCGCGCTCGTGGCGTCCGTGCTGACGCTTGCCGTCGCCGTCGCGCTGGTGGTGCAGTTCCAACCCGGCGGTGACGACTTCCAGTTCGTCGAATCACACTGGTGGATCGAGTCTTTCGGTGCGCGATACGAACTGGGTGTCGACGGGATCGCGCTCGTTCTCGTGCTGCTCACGACGGTCCTGTTGCCGCTGCTGCTGCTTGCCGGCTGGCACGATCCCCGGGGCGGTCGGTCGGCGCACACGTACGTCGCGTCGATGTTGCTCGTCGAGTCCATGGTGTTGATGTCGTTCTGCGCGCTCGACGTACTGCTCTTCTACGTCCTTTTCGAAGCGATGCTGATTCCGATGTACTTCCTCATCGGCGGCTTCGGTGGGCCGGGACGCGCAGCGGCGGCGGTGAAGTTCTTGCTCTACAACCTCGCAGGCGGACTCGTCATGCTGGCCGCGGTCGTCGGGCTGTACGTCGTCACAGCACGGTCCGACGCGTTCGAGGCGGGCACGTTCGGCTTCCGCGAGATCGCAGCCGCCGCGTCGGCAGGCGAACTGGGTGTCAGCTCGACCGTGCTCAACGCACTCTTCCTCGGGTTCATGTTCGCGTTCGCCGTCAAAGCTCCGCTGTGGCCGTTCCACACGTGGTTGCCCGACGCGGCCGTCGAGTCGACTCCGGCGAGTGCCGTCCTGATGATGGCCGTGGTCGACAAGGTGGGCACGTTCGGCATGCTCCGATACTGCTTACAACTGTTCCCGGACGCGTCGCGGTACTTCGCACCCCTGATCGTGACGCTCGCCGTCATCGGAATCGTGTACGGCGCCGTGCTCGCCATCGCGCAGACCGACGTCATGCGACTCATCGCGTACACGTCGATCTCCCATTTCGGGTTCATCATCCTCGGGATCTTCGCAATGACCGCACAAGGTCAGGCCGGGTCGACCCTGTACATGGTCAACCACGGAATCTCCACGGCTGCACTCTTTCTCGTTGCGGGCTTTCTCGTGTCTCGGCGCGGCACTCGTGTCATCGCGCACTACGGCGGAGTCCAGAAGGTTGCACCGGTCCTCGCGGGCACGTTCCTGATCGCGGGGCTGGCGACACTGTCGCTTCCCGGTCTGGCGCCGTTCGTCAGCGAATTCCTCGTTCTCATCGGGACGTTCGCGCGCTACCACGTGGCAGGCGTCGTCGCGACGGCTGCGCTCGTCCTGTCGGCGATCTACATTCTGTGGCTGTATCAGCGCATCATGACCGGCCCGCGGTCGTCGGCGAACGACGGGATGAAAGACCTCGTTCCGCGTGAACTGCTCGTCGTGACCCCGCTGATCGCGCTCTTGATCGTGCTCGGCGTGTATCCGAAACCGTTGTTGGACATCGTCTCTCCGGCGGTTCAGGCCACCGTCGTCGAGGTCGACGGCGACACGAGCCAGGCTGGAGGCCGGTGATGAACGACGAGCTGCTGACTGCCCCGAGCGTCGAATACAGCCTGCTGGCTCCGATGCTGATCGTGTTCGGGGTGGCGGTTCTCGGAGTGCTCGTCGAGGCGTTCCTACCTCGCGCGGTCCGCTACCGCACCCAGGCATCGCTGGCTCTCGGCGGCACGGTCGCCGCTCTGGTCGCTGTCGTGACGATCGCCGTCACGCACGACTTCGGCGCGGCCGGAACGATCGCGGTGATGGGCTCCGTTGCCGTCGACAAGCCCGCGCTGTTCCTGCAGGGGACGTTGCTCCTCGTGGCCGTGCCGTCGGTACTGCTCGTCGCCGAACGCTCGGTCGAACGAAAACCGGCCGACGCGTTCGCTCCTCAGGCGTCCGCGGTCCCCGGCAGTCTCGCCGAACGACAGGCCGCACAGGCAGGCGCCGCGCAGACCGAGGTGTTCCCCTTGACCATGTTCGCGTTGGGCGGCATGTTGCTGTTCCCGGCGTCGAACGATCTGTTGACGATGTTCGTTGCACTGGAGGTTTTCTCGCTACCGCTGTACCTGTTGTGCAGCCTGGCGCGTCGGCGCCGCCTGCTCTCCCAGGAGGCGGCCATGAAGTACTTCCTACTGGGTGCGTTCTCGTCGGCGTTCTTCCTGTTCGGTGCCGCCTTCCTGTACGGGTACGCGGGCACGGTCGACCTCGGCGGCATCGGTGACGCGCTCGCACTGAACGCGGGAAGCAACGTCTTCGCAGTTCTGGGCACCGCACTCGTCGGCGTCGGCCTGTTGTTCAAAGTCGGTGCCGTGCCGTTTCATTCGTGGATTCCCGACGTCTATCAGGGCGCCCCGACACCGATCACGGCTTTCATGGCTGCGGCAACCAAGATCGCGGCGTTCGGGGCCTTGCTGCGCGTCTTCTACGTCGCGGTGCCGAGTCTGGAGGACGACTGGCGCCCGGCACTGTGGGCGGTCGCGATCGCGACGATGGTCGTGGGCGCGCTGTTCGCGGTGACGCAGAAGGACATCAAACGGATGATTGCCTACTCGTCGATCACACACACCGGTTTCATCCTGACCGGAATCGTGGCGCTGGACGAACAGGGTTCGTCGGCGACGCTGTTCTACCTGTTCGTGTACGGCTTCGGTACGGTCGCTGCGTTCGCGGTGGTCACGACGGTGCGCGACGAATCGGGCGAAGTCGGCGACATCTCGCGATGGGCAGGCATCGGTCGACGGTCCCCTCTGCTTGCCGCAGCGTTCGCTCTGATTTTGTTGTCGTTCGCCGGAATTCCACTCACGAGCGGTTTCGTCGCGAAATTCGCGGTCTTTCAGGCGGCAGCGGGATCGGGCGCCGCACTGCTGGTCGTCGTCGGCGTGCTGAGCAGTGCCGTGGCTGCGGTCTTCTACGTTCGAGTGATCGTGCTGATGTTCTTCGCGGAACCGAAAGAGGGTGACGACGGTGGCATTCCCACCGTCGTCACCCCCGGTTTCGCGACGACTACCGCGATCGGTCTCGGCGTCGCGACGACCGTCGCGATCGGCATCTTCCCGCAGCCGTTGTTGACCCTCGTCGACAACGCGGCGGTCTTCGTGCGATGAGCTAGGGCGCCTTGACGGCGAGCACCGGTACGGGCGAGGTCAGCAGCAGTCGCTGACTCACGCTGCCCAGCAACGCTTTTCCGACGCGACTCCTCTTGCGGATCCCGATGACGATGCGACTGACGTCGGGAAACTCGTCGAGTTCGTCCAGGACGGCTGTGACGGGATCGCGATCTTCACGTCCCACACGCTCGACGACGGTGACCTTGCAGTCTGCGGGCAACACCGTCAGGTCGAGCTTTCCGAGCGTCAGGTTCACCGCGATCAGATCGGTGCTCAGCAGAGCCGCCTCGTCGGCAGCGGCGGACAAAGAGTAAATGCCCTCGGGGCTGTCGGTCACTGCAACCAGAACTGACATGTCACTACCTTTCTCGGTCGTCGAACTTTTACGAGTATTCCCTGCGGAACCGCTCTTCGAGCTCCTCCAGCGAATGGCCGCGTGTCTCGGGCACCTGCGTCACGATGAAGATCAACGCCAGAATGCCGAGTACGACGAAGATGAAGAACGTGGGAGCAATACCGAGTGCACCCACCACTGGCGGGAACAGCAGTGCGACAGCAGCATTGGCGATCCACAGAGCGAAGACACAGACGCCGATGGCGAAGCTGCGAATCTTGAGCGGGAAGATCTCGGCCAGCATGAGCCACACCAGCGGCCCGATCGTGCCCTGCATGCAGAAGACGAACAGAACGACGAACACGAGAATGAAGTACGCCTTGACGGTGCCGTCCGGCAGGAACAGCGCAGACAGACCGACGAGGAGGTGGAACGTCGTCGTCAGTGCGAAACCACCGATGAGCATCTTGCGACGGTCGACCTTGTTCATGAGGTAGAGACCGACAGTGATTCCGAGAACGCTGAAGAGACCGTTGAGGGTATTGGCGATGATCGCTGCACTGGACGAGAACCCTGCATCACCGAGCAGCTGCGTGCCGTAGTACATCACCGAGTTGATGCCGGTGAACTGTTGAAAGACACCGAGTCCGACGCCGATGAAGATCAGACGACGGATCCAGCGGACCGACAGATCGGTGGCACCGCCGGTCTTGGACAGCTTCTCCTCCTCGGCGAGGCGATGCACTTCGGCCATCTCGGCCTCGGCCCGCTCCTCGGACCGCACCTGCTTCAGGACCTCGAGGGCTTCGGCATCACGACCCTGCAGGACCAGCCAACGCGGGCTCTCCGGCATGCGGAGCATTCCGATGAACAGCACGATCGCAGGCGCGACGGCGACCAGCAGCATGAAGCGCCAGACCGATTCGTGTTCGCCCCAGATGTTGAAGATGATCGCGTTGATGACGAAGGCAGCGAACTGGCCGCTGACGATCATGACCTCGTTGCGCGTGACCACGCTACCGCGGCGTTCGACGGGCGAGATCTCGGACAGATAGACGGGCACTGTCGCCGATGCGCCACCGACTGCAAGGCCGAGGATGAAGCGGAAGACGGCGAGGGTCTCCCAGTTCGGCGCCAGTACGCAGCCGAGCGTTCCGACCATGAACACGATCGCAAGCAGCAGAATGTTGTGACGACGTCCGTGTTTGTCGGACAGGCGGCCGCCGACGAGTGCGCCGATCGCCGCACCGAAGATCAAGATACTGACGACGAAGCCCTCGGTGAACGAGGTGAGGTCGAGGTCGTCCTTCAGCGGCTCGAGGGCTCCGTTGATCACGCCGGTGTCGTAACCGAAGAGCAATCCGCCGAAGGTCGCGATGACGGCGATGATGCCTAGCCGATGACTGTGCTTGCCTGCTGTATCCGGTGGCAGAACTGCACCGGCCGATCCGTCACTCTGGGTCATCGATGATCCAATCTGATTCGCATGCGTTCGCCCGACCGAGGCCGCTTCCGAGTGTGTGCCGGAGGTGCTGTTCGATCCAATCGTTCGCGTGCGGGGGGTTCCCTTGTACGTATGTCTTGACATATTCATAGTCCGTTGAGAACTGGATCACAAGCCCCTCGCACAGGCAGCCCGGCCTCTGAATCGATCCGAGCAGGGCGAACCGCTTCTACATTCTTGGAAAAACCCTGACCGCACACGGCCTGTTCTCACGTGATCGCGTCCAATTCGCCGCACATGATTCAGAACCGTCGACGCGCCGGGTTGCTAAAGTCCGACGGCCGTCGAACCCCGGTTTCGAACCGCGCGGTCCGCAGTTCTGATTGAATACCCCTCAACACACGCGGTCGGGGAGTACAGAGGTTCTTTGTCGATGGGTTCGATGCGTCAATGGTGGTCGGAACCATCGGATTACGCGTGGACCGTCGACTACACGCTGTCCCACCCGATCATTCGAGTCACGGGCTACCTCATCGGCGTGTACTGCTGGATGTACGGTCTCGCGTGCACACTCGCCCTGCTGACCCCCTACGCGGCGCACATCGGTCACGCTCGATGGGTCTTGATCGCCATCGCAGCCACGACACTGTTCGTCGGCTACGCGTGGATCAGAGGTGCGTTCCCGTCGTACAACTGGTCGCTCGCGTTCGTGGTGTACGCGGATGTCGGTGTGGCCAGTGTTCTGATCCTCCTCGACGGTCCGACGGCCATCCTGCCGTGCGCGGCTCTGCTCGGGGTCGCCGGTAACTACATTGCTGCGTTTCACAGCGCCAAGGTGTTCGTCGGACATCAAGTGTGGACGATGCTCGTCTGTGCAGTCCTGTACGTCCGTGCTGTATCGGAACCGGATGCGTACTTCGCCCAATACACGGGTTACTTGGTCGTGTTGGTTCTCGTTCTGGTGTCGTCGCCCATCCTGACGCAGTCGCTTCTGGTGTTTCTTCGTCGAGATGCCGCCGTCGCACACTTCGATCCACTGACAGGCCTTCACAACCGCCGAGGGCTGGAGACGGCCGTCGCTCTTTTCACCGATGTTGCCGTCGGCGTTGCAGCAATCGTCGTCGACCTCGACGACTTCAAAGCCGTCAACGATCGCCACGGCCACCGCTACGGCGACGACGTGTTGCGACGTACCGCGCACACCATCGCCACCGTCTTCCCGTTGCCCGCCGTCACCGCACGGACCGGCGGGGAAGAATTCGTCGCCATCGTTGCCGGTCCCCTGTCGACGGCACTCGACGCCGCCGATCGATTGCGTCGCGCGGTCCCGGACTGCAACCCCGCCGGCCTGACCACGACCAGCATCGGCGTTCACTACCGCCCGATTCCAGCCCGTGACACCGCGGCATGCCTGACCGAGATGCTCCACCAGGCCGACTCCGCGATGTACGAAGCGAAGCGGCTCGGAGGCGATTCCGTCGTCGTCGACGGGGTGGACGGCCAGTCGGCCCGATGCCTCGGACTACCCGGCGATGGCTCATGATGGTGCCATGAGTTCGAACAACCTCTTCGGAGGGCCGAGAGGCCTTCTGATCGTGGTCGCTGTGGTCGTCGCGGTCGCGATACTTGCTGCTGTGGCAACACTTGTCGTGCGTCAAATCCTCGGGCCACCGGAGGGGCCATCCCCGTACGAGACCACGACGTCGCAGCACGCGCCATGACCCTGTGTCAGCGGGCGACGACAATGTGACGTGTGCAACATGACGAGCACCCGGGCGACCCTCACGAGCTGGTGAAACGTCGGTCGTTACGACGTAGCACCGTCCGTTATTTGGTTCTCGCTACCCGATCACGGATCATACGAGCGTGACTTTTCCGAACGGCGCCCCGAAGACGACCGTCGTCGTACCCACGTACAACGAACGCGAGAACCTGCCCAAGCTCGTCGGGTTGCTGGCGGATCTCGATCTCGAGAACCTGCACGTTCTGGTGGTGGACGACAACTCGCCCGACGGCACCGGAAAGATCGCCGACGAGCTCGCCGAGACCGGGCCCATTCCGGTGACGGTTCTGCATCGCACCGAGAAGAACGGCCTGGGCCGTGCCTACGTCGCAGGCATGACGCGGGCGCTCGACGACGGCGCGGACATCGTCGTCCAGATGGATGCCGACCTGTCCCACCCGACCGAGGTCATTCCGACGATGGTCGACACGCTGACGACAACCGACGCTGCCGTCGTCCTCGGGTCCCGCTACGTCCCCGGTGGCGCGCTGGCGAGCGATTGGCCGTGGCATCGCAAGGCTCTGTCCGCGTGGGCGAACTTCTACGTCAACGCCATTCTGCGGTTGAAGGTCAAGGACGCGACCGCAGGCTTCAAGGCCTGGCACGCGAAGACGCTCCGCACCATCGACGTCGCATCCGTCGAGAGCAACGGATACGCCTTCCAGGTGGAGATGAACTACCGCACCGTCCGTCACGGACTGAAGATCGCCGAAACGCCGATCCGGTTCGAGGAGCGCAACGACGGTGAGTCGAAGATGAGCCTGTACGTCCAGCTCGAATCGGCGCTGGTGCCGTGGAAGCTACTGTTCGGCCGGAAGAGCTGACCACGGTTCAAGCGGCCTCGATCGACGCGACCGCCCTCGTGGAGGCGACGGTCGCGTCGATGGTCGGCTCGGCTCAACCCACGAGCGATTTGACCGACGCAGGTAGCTGACGAGCACTCTTGAACGGCCCGACGACGGCGGCACCGAAGGGCCGCGTCAGCAGCACCTGGGCGACGTCACGAACCTCGTCCACGGTGACCGCGTCGATACGAGCCAACGTGTGCGACACGTCGCGATGATTGCCGTAGTTGAGTTCGCTGCGGCCGATGCGGTTCATCCGGGAGCCCGAATCCTCCAGTCCCAGAACGAGTCCGCCGCGTAGTGAGCCCTTCGCTCGGGCGCATTCGTCCTCGGTGATTCCCTCGGCCGCCACGTCGGCGAGCACCTCGCGGATCACCGTGGTGACTTCCGCGAGATTCTCGGGCTGGCACCCGGCGTACACCGAGAACGCGCCCGAGTCGGAGAAGGTGTCCACCGACGAGTAGACCGAGTAGGCCAGTCCGCGTTCTTCACGGATCTCCTGGAAGAGCCGAGACGAAAGCCCGCCTCCCACAGCGGCGTTCAACACCGACAACGCCCAGCGGTGACCTTCGTGACGGCCGAAGGCACGGACACCGAGCGACAGGTGCGCCTGCTCGCTGTCGCGCTTCTCGAACCGCAGTTCCGGCCTGCTGCGCAATCGAATCGAACCCTCGCGGCGCGGCGCCGGCTTGACTCCCCTGGCCAGCATGCCGGCGAATGCCCGCCTGACCAACGACACCACGTGCTTGTGGTCGACGTTGCCCGCGACCGCCACGACCATCCGGTCGGGCGTGTAGCGCCGTACGTGGAAGGAACGAATCTGCGCCCGCGTCATGTCCTCGATCGACTCGACGGTGCCGATGACCGGCCGTCCGATCGGGTGGTCGCCGAACATGGCCTCGAGGAACAGATCACCCAGCAGATCTTCGGGATCGTCGTCGCGCATCGAGATCTCCTCGAGTACGACTTGGCGCTCGATGTCGACATCCGCTGTGCGACAACGCCCTCGCAGGACCACGTCGCTGACCAGATCGATCGCGAGAGGAAGGTCGTCGTCGAGCACGTGCGCGTAGAAGCACGTGCTCTCCTTGGAGGTGAACGCATTCAGTTCACCGCCGACGCCGTCCATGACCTGTGCGATGTCGAGGGCGGTACGTGTCGGGGTCGACTTGAAGAGCAGATGCTCCAGGAAGTGCGCGGCCCCGGCGACGCTCGGTTGTTCGTCACGCGAGCCGACGCCGACCCACACTCCGACGGATGCGGAGCGCACGCCGGGCACGAATTCGGTGACGACGCGTAGGCCACCGGGCAGGGTGGTGCGCTGCACGCCCTGCTCGATGTGATCCGAAACGGCCGAACGGTACGTCCCGAGGGAACGTACCGTTCGGCTCTGGTGCTTCTTACTCAGCGCTGGCCTCGGCAGATGCTTCGGCGGGCGCGTCCGCTGCAGGAGCAGCGTTCTCGTCCTCGACGGGGACGAGGCTGATCTTGCCGCGGTTGTCGATGTCGGCGATCTCCACGCGCAGCTTCGAGCCGACGCTGACGACGTCCTCGACCTTGTTGATGCGCTTGCCGCCGCCGAGCTTGGAAATGTGCACCAAGCCGTCGCGTCCGGGCAGGAGCGAGACGAATGCACCGAAAGCCGTTGTCTTGACGACGGTTCCGAGGAAACGCTCGCCGACCTTCGGCAGCTGCGGGTTGGCGATGGCGTTGATCTTGTCGATCGCGGCCTGTGCGGACGGGCCGTCCGCTGCACCGACGTAGACGGTGCCGTCATCTTCGATCGAGATGTTGGCGCCGGTCTCCTCGGTGATGGAGTTGATCATCTTGCCCTTGGGTCCGATGACCTCACCGATCTTGTCGACCGGGACCTTGATCGCGGTGACGCGAGGTGCGTACGGGCTCATCTCGTCGGGCGTGTCGATGGCCTCGGCCATGACCTCGAGAATGGTCGTGCGCGCGTCCTTGGCCTGCGACAGTGCGCCGGCGAGAACCTGCGACGGAATTCCGTCGAGCTTCGTGTCGAGCTGGAGAGCCGTGACGAAGTCCTTGGTGCCCGCGACCTTGAAGTCCATGTCGCCGAAGGCATCCTCGGCGCCGAGGATGTCGGTCAGTGCGACGTAACGGGTTTCGCCGTCGACCTCGTCGGACACCAGACCCATGGCGATACCGGCGACCGGAGCACGCAGCGGCACACCGGCGTTGAGCAGCGACAGCGTCGATGCACACACCGAACCCATCGACGTGGAGCCGTTGGAGCTCAGCGCCTCGGACACCTGGCGGATCGCGTACGGGAAGTCGGCCTGGCTCGGGAGCACCGGCAGGAGCGCACGCTCGGCGAGCGCACCGTGACCGATCTCACGACGCTTCGGCGATCCGACGCGTCCCGTCTCACCGGTGGAGTACGGCGGGAAGTTGTAGTGGTGCATGTACCGCTTGGACGTCTCCGGTCCGAGCGAGTCGACCTGCTGTGCCATCTTGACCATGTCGAGCGTGGTGACGCCGAGGATCTGCGTCTCGCCGCGCTCGAACAGTGCGCTTCCGTGGGTGCGCGGAATGATCGCGACCTCGGCCGACAGGGAACGGATGTCGGTGACACCGCGGCCGTCGATGCGGAAGTGGTCGGTCAGGATGCGCTGGCGGACCGACTTCTTGGTGAGTGCACGGAACGCCGCGCCGATCTCCTTTTCGCGACCTTCGAACTGGTCGGAGACCTGCTCGAGAACCTGAGCCTTGACCTCGTCGAGCTTGCTCTCGCGCTCGGCCTTGCCCGCGATGGTCAGAGCCTGCGACAGCGGGATCTGCGCCGCTGCGGCGACCGCGTCGAACACGTCCGACTGGTACGCCGGGAACAGCGGGAAGTCACCGGTGGGCTTCGACGCCTTGGCAGCGAGTTCCTGCTGCGCGGTGCACAGCGCAGCGATGAACGGCTTCGACGCCTCGAGTCCCTCGGCGACGATGGTCTCGTTCGGCGCGACCGCACCGGCCTCGATCAGGTCGATGACGTTCTCGGTGGCCTCGGCCTCGACCATCATGATGGCGACGTCGGCGTCGGCACCCGAACCGGACACGATGCGGCCCGCGACGACCATGTTGAACACGGCCTTCTCGAGCTGCTCGACGGTCGGGAACGCAACCCACTGGCCGTCGATGAGCGCAACCCGCACGCCACCGATGGGGCCGGAGAACGGCAGGCCGGCGATCTGCGTCGACGCCGAGGCCGCGTTGATCGCGACGACGTCGTACAAGTCGGCGGGGTTGAGGCTCAGGACCGTGATGACGACCTGGATCTCGTTGCGCAGTCCGTCGACGAACGTCGGACGCAGCGGCCGGTCGATGAGGCGGCAGGTCAGGATCGCGTCGGTCGACGGACGACCTTCGCGGCGGAAGAACGATCCGGGAATACGTCCTGCCGCGTACATGCGCTCTTCGACGTCGACCGTCAGCGGGAAGAAGTCGAATCCTTCGCGAGGGCTCTTGCCCGCCGACGTGGCGGACAGAAGCATGGTGTCTTCGTCGAGGTAGGCGGCGACTGCTCCGGAAGCCTGCTGCGCGAGGCGGCCGGTCTCGAAACGGATGCTGCGCTTGCCGTAGGTGCCGTTGTCGATGACGGCGGTTGCTTCGTAGACGCCCTCTTCGACGTCTACGGTGGTGGTTTCTGTCATGTCTTTTCTTCTCGTCCTCTCGTCTTTGCCGTGCCCAGCCTCGTCCGGTCCGTGAAGGAACCCATGTCCTCTTCGCGTGGCCGAATCGTCTGCGAGCGGAGGCGGCCGTCGATCGAAGCCCGTCGGATGGGCGAACCCTCCGACAGGCCACTACCGAAGACCGACACCACGTCGTCGAGGAGCGTGCACGGCGATGTGCGAGCACCCATGTGCCCGCGGGTCTTGCCGGCCCTGCCAACACAGATAGCCAACGAGGAACAGTCTATGCACTGCCTCGTTGGCTACTGCGATATTTCGATGACCGCCCATCGTACGGGCGCGTCGGCGCCGAAACTAGCGACGCAGTCCCAGACGCTCGATGAGCGAACGGTAACGGGTGACGTCCACCTTCGCGACGTACTTCAGAAGACGGCGACGACGACCGACCAGCAGCAGCAAGCCGCGGCGGGAGTGGTGGTCGTGCTTGTGCTTCTTCAGGTGCTCGGTGAGGTCGGTGATGCGCTTGGTGAGCATCGCGACCTGAGCCTCGGGCGAACCGGTGTCGGTCGGGTGCAGGCCGTACTCGCTGAGTACTGCCTTCTTCTCTTCGGTGGTCAATGCCACTGGTACTACTCCATCTCACTGACGTCCGCGTGCAAGGAAGTTCGATCACCTGGATCGAACCGGACGCAGCCACCGCGGACCGCAGCATGCGCCGAGGAAGTATCCTACCAGGACGTCTGTTCGGTCAGCGCCGCGCGTGCGCGGTCCGAGTCACGACCCATCTCCTCGATCAGGTCGTCGATCGAGTCGAATTTCTCCATCCCGCGCAGTCGTTCGACGAAGTCGACGGCGACGTGCTGCCCGTACAGGTCTCCGTCGCTGTCGAGAACGAACGCCTCGACGGTCCTCGTGCGACCCGAGAACGTGGGATTGGTACCGACGGACACCGCGGCGCGATGACGCTCCCCCGGTGTGACGGTTCCCATGATCGGGCCGGGGCCGAGCACCGTGAACCAGGCCGCGTAGACGCCGTCGGCCGGGATGGCCGAATACATGGGCGGGGCGACGTTGGCCGTCGGGTATCCCAGCTGCCTGCCGCGCCCGTCGCCGTGGACGACGACGCCTTCCACCCGGTGCGGCCGACCGAGCGCCGCGGCGGCCGCAGCGACATCGCCTGCGTCGACGCACGATCGGATGTAGGTGGACGAGAACGTCACCGCATGTTCGGCCAACAGGTTGACGCCGTCGACCGCGAAGCCGGCCCGTTCACCAATCTTCCGGAGCAAGGCGACGTTGCCGAGCGCTTTCTTGCCGTACGTGAAGTTCTCGCCCACGACGACCTCGGCGACATGCAGTCTCTCCACGAGGATTTCGTGGACGTAGCGCTCGGGCGTCAGCTTCATGAGCTCGGGGGTGAACGGCATGACACAGAAGACGTCGATGCCGAGTTCTTCCGCGAGCTCGGCTCGCCTGGTGAGTGTGGTCAGTTGCGCCGGATGCGATCCGGGCCGAACCACTTCCATCGGGTGTGGGTCGAAAGTCATGAGAACGCTGGGTATTCCACGTTCCTTCGCCGACTTCACCGCCCGGGTGATCAGTTGGGCGTGACCGCGGTGCACGCCATCGAATACGCCGATCGTGAGAACACAACGACCCCAGTCGGCAGGTACATCGTCGAGACCTCGCCATCTCTGCACGAGTCAGAGCCTACGGGCCGAGTGCCGTCGGGTCACTTCCGGATCGGACGTCTCATGCGACACAGGTGGACAAACGTTCACAGCCGGTGCAAAGATTTCGGTGTGCCGAACTTATTTCTTCGCATGCTCGCAGCGACGGTGCTGTGCGTCGGCGTGCTCGGCGGCTGTGCGCGGTCGGTCGGCGAGACCGATGCGGAGTTCACGGGCGACGCCAGGCCGCTCGTCCTGACGACGTTCACGGTTCTGGCGGACATGGCACGCAACGTCGCAGGCGAGCATCTCGACGTGCAGTCGATCACCAAGGCGGGCGCGGAGATCCACGGTTACGAACCCACGCCGGGCGACCTGCGCACTGCCGAGCGGGCGGCGCTGATTCTGGACAACGGTCTCGGCCTCGAAGCGTGGTTCGAGAAGTTCGTCGAGCGTGTTCCCGCTCCACACGCCGTCGTCAGCGACGGCGTCGAGCCGGTCTACATCCGTTCCGACGCCTATGCCGGCAAGGTGAATCCGCACGCGTGGATGTCACCGGTGGCCGCCGAGACGTACGTGAAGAACATCGCCGACGCCTTCGTCCGGCTGGATCCGGTGCACGGCGACGACTATCGCCGCAACGCCGAGGACTACACGGCACGACTACGGGCGGTGGGCGAGGAACTGCGGACCGACCTCGACGAACTGCCGCCGCACCAACGCGCGCTCGTGTCGTGCGAGGGCGCGTTCGGCTACCTGGCCCGCGACTTCGACCTACGCGAGGCCTACCTGTGGCCTGTCAACGCGGAACAGGAAGGTACGCCCAAACAGGTGGTCGCCGCGATCGACTTCGTGAAACAGAACGACGTTCCTGCCGTCTTCTGCGAGTCGACGGTGTCCGACAAGGCGCAGCTCCAGGTGGCCGAGGACACGGGCGCAGAGTTCGGCGGCAAACTCTTCGTCGACTCGCTGAGCGAGGACGGCGGACCGGTACCGACCTACCTCGATCTGCTCACCTACGACGCACGAATCATCACCGACGCACTACTGGGGAAGGACCGATGAACACGTCATCACCCGCGTTGGACGTCGCCGGAGTCGGCGTCCGCTACCGCGACGTCACCGCCCTGGTCGACGCGTCCCTGACACTCCAGCCGGGCCGCATATGCGGCCTGGTCGGGATGAACGGATCCGGCAAGTCGACGCTCTTCAAGGCGATCATGGGCGTCGTACGCCCGGACTCCGGATCCATCCGCATCTTCGGCGGCCCGCCTGTCGACGCACGCAAGTCCGGAACCGTCAGCTACGTCCCGCAGAGCGAATCCGTCGACTGGACGTTCCCGATCAGCGTGCAGGAAGTCGTCATGATGGGCCGTTACGGAAAGCAGAACTGGATGCGATCGCCGCGCGCACAGGACCGTCGCGCGGTGGCCGAGGCTCTCGATCGCGTCGAACTGACCGAGCTGGCCGACCGGCAGATCGGCCAGCTGTCGGGCGGACAGCGCAAACGCGCGTTCGTCGCACGGGCCATCGCGCAGGAAGCCGCGCTGTTGTTGCTCGACGAACCGTTCGCGGGTGTCGACAAGCGGACGGAGTCGACCATCACGCGGCTGCTTCGCGAATTGACGTCGGCGGGCGCGTCGGTGCTCGTGTCGACGCACGACCTGCACGGCCTCCCCGATCTGTGCGACGAAGCAGTGCTGCTGCAGCAACGAGTGCTGATGCACGGAACGCCGCGGGACGTGCTGCGTCCGGAGAACCTGGCGTTGGCGTTCGGAATGGACCCGCTGCGCACGTCCGTCACCGAGAAGAGTTGACATGTACCTGATCGATTTCCTCGTAGAACCGTTGCAGTACACGTTCATTCGACGCGCACTCCTCGTGACCGTCGTGGCGTCCGTCGTGTGCGCCGTGCTCAGCTGCTGGCTCGTACTGATCGGCTGGTCACTGATGGGCGACGCCGTCTCGCATGCGGTACTGCCGGGCGTCGCGCTGTCGTATCTGCTCGGTGCTCCGTTCGCGATCGGCGCGCTGCTGTTCGCCCTCGTCGCGGTCGGCACGATCGGGCTCGTCCGCAATACGACACTGGTCAAGGAGGACGCGGCCATCGGCGTCGTGTTCACGACGCTGTTCGCGCTCGGCGTCGTTCTGGTGTCGAAGTTTCCGAGCCAGATCGACCTGAACCACATCTTGTTCGGCAACCTGCTCGGCGTGTCGCAAGGAGACATGTGGCAGGTCCTCGTGCTGGGCGGAATCGCGCTCGCCGTGATGGTCGCCAAGCGTCGGGACTTCACGTTGTTCGCGTTCGACCGGACGCAGGCCCGCGCGGTGGGCATCTCGCCGACCGTCGTGTCGGGTCTGATGCTGACGCTGCTTGCGCTCACGACCGTCGTCGCGCTTCAGGCCGTCGGCGTCATCCTCGTCGTTGCCATGCTCATCACTCCGGGCGCGACGGCCTATCTGCTCACGCATCGGTTCGGCCGCATGCTGGTTCTCGCCCCGAGCATCGGCGTCGCCTGCGCCGTCGTCGGCATCTACGTCAGTTTCTATCTCGACGTCTCGTCCGGCGGCACCGTCGTGCTCGCGCAGGGAATCGCGTTCACGCTGGCGTATCTGTTCAGCCCGACGCAGGGAATGGTGACGCGTCGGCTCAGGCGGCGACGTGTCATTTCGGATGCGATTGCCTAAGCTCGGTGCCGTGGTGGAACGAACCGATGAGCCCGGCACGGCCGACGACGTGCAGTTGTCCGCCGTCGCGCAGGACTATCTGAAGGTCATCTGGACCGCCAGCGAGTGGAGCGAGGAAGCGGTCAGCACGAAGATGTTGTCCGAACGTATCGGGGTGTCGGCGTCGACCGTCTCGGAAGCGATCCGCAAGCTCGCCGACCAAGGAATGGTCGATCACGCGCGCTACGGCGCGATTTCGTTGACCGATCGCGGACGCACCGCAGCGGTCGCGATGGTTCGTCGGCATCGCCTCATCGAGACCTTCCTCGTCCGAGAACTCGGCTATGGATGGGACGAGGTGCACGACGAAGCCGAGATCCTCGAACATGCCGTGTCCGATCTGATGATGGCGCGTATCGATGCGAAACTGGGCTTCCCGCAACGAGATCCACACGGGGACCCGATTCCGTCGGTCGACGGTGCGATCTCCTCCCCCGAGGCGACGCGTCTGAGCGAGTACACGGACGGTCAGCGTGGGCGAGTCGCTCGCATCTCGGATTCGGATCCGGCGATGCTGCGCTACTTCGACTCCGTCGGGATCAAGCTCGATCTGTCGATCACAGTGGTCGAGCGACGGGACTATGCAGGTACCGTCGCCATCGAACTCGGCCAACCGAGCAACAACGCGATCGATCTCGGACAGCGTGCGGCCGAGGCGATCTGGATGGTTCCGTCCTAGCTACAGCCCGCGCAGGGTTGCCGGGCGGACGACCATGACCGAGCTGGCCCGCTTGCCCTTCTCCTGCAGCAGCGCGATCGTGTGTCCGCTCGGGTCGATCGCGGCGTAGACGCCGGGCATACCGATCGGGTCGAGCCACCGTCCCTGACTGATCGACTCGGCCTCCGCAGCATCGATCTGCCTGTGCGGGAACGCCGTTCGCGCTGCCTCGTCGATGTCCAGACTCACTCCGGGCTCGTCCGCCAACTGTTCGAGCGTGCGAGCGTGGTCCAGCGTGAACGGGCCGACCCTCGTCCGGCGCAACGCCGTCAGATGGCCACCGACTCCGAGTGCCGCACCGAGATCCCGCGCCAAGGCGCGCACGTAGGTTCCCGACGAGCAAACCACCTCGACGTCGAGATCCACGAAACCGCCGTCCTCGACGTCCCGTCGGGCGACCACGTCGAAGCGAGTCACGCTGACGCGTCGAGCAGGGATCGTGAATTCCTCGCCCGCTCGAACGAGCTTGTGAGCACGCTGACCGTCGACCTTGATCGCGCTCACACTCGACGGCACCTGCTCGATGTCACCGGTCAACCGCGCGATCTCGGCGGCGATGGCGTCGTCCGTGACCGCGGACGCGTCGACGTCGGCGAGTGTGTCTCCCTCGGCGTCGTCGGTGGTCGTTGTCCGACCGAGGCGAATGGTCGCCGTGTACGCCTTCGTCGTGAGCGCGAGCAGGCCCAGCATCTTCGTCGCCCGCTCGACACCGAGAACCAGGACACCGGTCGCCATCGGATCGAGCGTGCCCGCGTGCCCGACCTTGCGCGTGTTCAACAGCTTGCGGCACGACGCCACCACGTCGTGACTCGTCACTCCCTGACCTTTGTCGACGACCAACAGACCGGCTCCGACGAGACCGGACGACAACTTTCCACGTGCAGACACGAGTGACCATTCTGCCAGGCGGCGAACCACCCGAACGCCGTCGACCGGCCGACGCGCGCTAGACGACCGCGATCGCCGTCACGATCAGACCGCCCTGGACGAGCCAACGCCCGTCGAACGACGTCAGCGCCGGTCCGGCATGCGTGTCGCCGGGCACCAGCAGTCGTGAATGGAACGTCCCGGAGACGTCCTCGCCGACCCCGGTGCGTTCGAACGTGATGTGCGCATCCTCGAAACCGAGCCAGCGGCCGGTCAGCGGCTCCCACGCCTTGTACGTGGCTTCCTTCGCGCAGAACAAGAGTCGATCCCAGTGGGTACCGTCGTCGTTCTGCGATGCGAGCCAGTCCCGTTCCGCGGCGATGCTGACCGCGTCTAAAACTCCGTCGGGCAGCGGCCCATGTGGTTCGGCGTCGATACCGACCGAACGCACCTGCATCGAATACGCGAGAGCTGCTGCGCGGTATCCGTCGCAGTGCGTGAGACTGCCGACCACGCCCTTCGGCCACTGCGGCGCACCCGACGCTCCCCGCATGACCGGCGCGGGCTCGACGCCCAACTTCTCCATCGCGACCCGCGCGCAGTGTCGCGCCGACGTGAACTCCCGCTTGCGCTTGTCGACGGCCTTCGCCACGAGCGGCGCCTCGAGTGGATGCGGCGCGAGACCGGGCGGGTCCTCGTAGAGTTCCGCGGCGACGACGCCACTCGGCAGGATGGACTCGATCAACGCTGCGACCTCATCTTCTCGACTTCGGCTTCCATTTCGGGTGTCACCTTGAAATGGCCACCCCACTTGTTCAACGACCCCGCCGGATACTCGGGCACGGGAAGTATCTGACGAAGGACCTGCTCGGGCAACCCGCGTCGCTGCCATTCCCGCGGGTAGCCGACCGACACCTCTTCGAACCGAACGCCGTCGTAGAACGTGGTGCGCGGAATGTGCAGGTGGCCGTACACCGAGCACACAGCGTTGTAGCGCGTGTGCCAGTCGGCGGTGAGCGTGGAACCGCACCACAGTGCGAACTCGGGATAGATCAGCACATCCGTCGGTTGCCGAACCAGCGGAAAGTGGTTGATGAGCACCGTCTGGATCGACAGGTCGAGCGCGTCCAGGCGCGCGCGAGTCGATTCGATCCGCGCGTGGCACCACGCGTCTCGGGTCGCGTACGGCTGCGGCGACAGCAGAAACTCGTCGGTGGCGACGACGTTCTTGTCGCGGGCGATCGTCAGCCCGTGCTCCTTGTCGATCGCGCCGCGCGGGAGGAACGAGTAGTCGTAGAGCAGGAACATCGGCACGAGGGTCGCGGGCCCGCCTTCGCCTTCCCACACGAGGTAGGGATCCTCCGGAGTGACGACGTCGATCTCGCGGCACAGATTCACCAGATACTCGTACCGGGCGACGCCGTGGATCTGCACGGGATCCTTGGCGGTGGTCCACAGCTCGTGGTTTCCGGGAACCCAGATGACCTTCGCGAACTTGCTGCGCAGATGCTCCAGCGCCCACTTGATGTCGTCGGTCTTCTCCGAGACGTCGCCGGCGACGATGAGCCAGTCCTCCGGCGACTCGGGTGCGATCGCCTCGGTCACCGGACGATTGCCGCGGTGCCCGATATGGATGTCACTCACTGCCCAGAGCTTGGCTGTCAACTACGCCGTCCTTCCGATGGAGCGTTACTCGATTCGAAGAACTACCAACGCCCTATCCTGCTCGACGATTCCCACAGGCGCGTGGGCGGGTCGACACCCCGGTGTCACAATCGAGCCATGGGAAATCTCTCCGCCTCCGAGAAGGGCGGCATGCGCGCCGCAATCGTCATCACGGTGATGGCAGCACTCCTGGCAGGCATCGCATCGGATGACTTCGTCACCGGTTTCCTTCTGACCGCAGTCGTATGCGGCATCGCGCTGATGGCCGCGATGGTTCTCGCACGCTTCGTGAACGCACGCAGACGCCGCTGACCCACCCGACCGGTTCCGCAGGCGCTGGTCTACAGTTCGATTCATGCCGCATTCGAGGATTCGCGTCAAGGACGCTGCTGCTCTCCTCGGAGTGAGCGACGACACCGTACGTAGGTGGATCGACGGCGGCACACTCGCGTCGACCAAGGACGAGGCAGGCCGGAAGGTCGTCGACGGTCGAGACCTCGCGAGGTTCGCCCGGGAGAACGCGTCGCCTCCTCCGGACCCGACCGGAACCGGAAGTTCGGCACGCAATCGCCTCGTCGGCCTCGTCACGAAGGTCACCTCGGACACCGTCATGAGTGAGGTGGAAATGCAGTGCGGACCGTTCACCGTCGTCTCGCTCATGAGCACCGAATCCGTGCGGAATCTGGACCTCGAACCCGGCAAGGTCGCCGTCGCCGTGGTGAAGGCGACGACCGTCATCGTCGAAGCACCCTGAACCCTGCCCCGAAGACGAAGGAACCCTCCGTGAATCGCACCCTCGCCACGCTCGCCGCTGTCGGAGCATCCGCAGCTCTCGTTGCCGGCTGTTCGAACCCGGATACGAACAGCGACTCCGACGCATCGGCCACAGCATCGAGCGGCGCCGTCACCGGTGACATCACGGTGTTCGCCGCCGCGTCGCTGAAGACGACGTTCACCGAACTCGGCGAGACGTTCGAGGCCGAAAACCCCGGTACGAACGTCGAATTCAACTTCGCGGGCTCGTCCGACCTCGTCACCCAGCTGATTCAGGGTGCGCCCGCCGACGTGTTCGCGTCGGCGGACACCAGCAACATGACCAAGGCCGTCGACGGCGACCTGGTCGCGGGCGAGCCGGCGAACTTCGCCACCAACACGCTGACCATCGTCACCGCGCCCGGAAACCCGAAGAACGTCACCTCGTTCGCCGACTTGGCCGACCCCGACGTGCTGACCGTCATCTGCGCACCTCAAGTCCCCTGCGGTAGCGCGACGAAAAAGGTCGAGGACGCCACCGGCACCGAGATCCCTGCCGTCAGCGAGGAATCCGCGGTGACGGACGTGCTCGGCAAGGTCACCTCCGGCCAGGCCGATGCCGGACTGGTCTACGTGACCGACGCAGCAGGCGTCGGCGACCAGGTGGCGACGGTCGACTTCCCGGAATCCGCGGAAGCCGTCAACACCTACCCGATCGCAACACTGAACAGCAGCGACAATGCCGGCACCGCAGCAGCATTCGTTGCTCTCGTGACGTCCGATACCGGCCGACGCGTGTTGACAGAGGCAGGATTCGGCGCGCCGTGACCTCTGCTCGGCGCGGGAACGACGTACGCGTCGGGATTCCGGCGTGGGTCTTCGTTCCGGCCGCGATCGGTGCGCTCTTCGTCGTCGCACCTCTCGTGGCGATCATCCTGAAGATCGACTGGCCGAATTTCGTGCCGCTGATCACGTCGGATGCGTCGAAGAGCGCACTTCTGCTGAGCCTGAAGACCGCCGCGACGAGCACATGCCTGTGCGTCGTCTTCGGCGTGCCGATGGCTCTCGTGCTCGCCCGCACGGACTTTCCCGGCTTGTCCGTGCTGCGGGCACTCGTGCTGCTCCCCCTCGTCCTGCCTCCCGTCGTCGGCGGTATCGCACTGCTCTACACCTTCGGCCGGCTCGGGCTGCTCGGCGAATATCTCGACGCGTGGGGCATCGGCATCGCCTTCTCCACGACAGCAGTGGTTCTCGCGCAGACGTTCGTGTCGTTGCCGTTTCTCGTCGTGAGCCTCGAAGGCGCACTGCGCAGTTCGGGACGCGACTACGAGACGGTCGCCGCCACACTCGGAGCCCGCCCGACGACGGTGTTGCGACGGGTCACCGTTCCTCTGGTTCTTCCGGGTCTCGTGTCGGGCGCCGTGCTGGCGTTCGCGCGCGCACTCGGTGAATTCGGCGCAACCCTGACCTTCGCCGGCTCGCTGCAGGGCGTCACCAGAACGCTGCCGCTGGAGATCTACCTCCAGCGTGAGACCGACGCCGACGCCGCGGTGGCACTGTCGCTGCTGCTGATCGCCGTCGCCGCAGTCATCGTGCTCGCGGCACGAGGCCGCCGACTGGCAGGTGCACTGTGACATCCGTTTCCCTCTGCGCCGAGATCACCGGCCGCGACGTCGACTTCCACATGGAGATCGACGACGGCGAGGTGGTGGCCGTCCTCGGGCCCAACGGCGCAGGCAAGTCGACACTGCTGTCTTTTGTCGCGGGTCTCCTGCGCCCCGACCGCGGACGCGTCGTTCTCGGATCCGACGTCGTCACCGACACGACGGACGGCACGTTCGTCCCCGCCCATGCGCGTGGCGTCGCAACACTGACGCAGAAAGCGCTGCTGTTTCCTCATCTGACCGCCGAGGCCAACGTCGCCTTCGCACCCCGAAGCCGGGGCGTCGGACGTCGAGAATCACGCCGTATCGCGCACGACTGGTTGACGGCCGTCGACGCTGCCGACCTCGCCGGACGCAGACCGTCGCAGCTGTCGGGAGGTCAGGCTCAGCGCATCGCGATCGCACGCGCCCTCGCCGCCGACCCCCGTGTTCTGCTGTTGGACGAGCCGATGTCGGCACTCGACGTCGGGACCGCGCCTGCCGTGCGACGGCTGCTCCGCACGGTCCTACGTGACCAGCATCGAACGGCCGTCATCGTCACCCACGACCTGCTCGACGCTCTCGCGCTCGCGGATACCGTCGTTGTCGTCGAGTCGGGCCGAATCGTCGAACGCGGTACGACGACGGAGGTCCTCACCGCACCCCGCAGTTCGTTCGCCGCCCGCATCGCGGGGGTCAATCTGCTGCCGGGCCACGTCGACGGTTCGGGGTCTATTCGAACGCCGTGGGGCCTCGAGGTGTTCGGTCACGGAGATGTCGCCGACGGCTCGGCGGTCGCGGTCTTCTCGCCTGCCTCCGTCGCCGTGTATTCCGAGCCACCCCACGGCAGCCCTCGCAACGTGCTGCCGGTGACCCTCGCCGAGATCGACGTGCACGGCGCGACGGTTCGGCTTCGCGGGTCCGACAACCCCGACGGCTCCCCCGGCGTCGCCGCGGATGTGACGCCCACGGCCGCGCGGGAGCTCGATCTCGAACCCGGCAAGCAGGTGTACTTCGTCGTCAAGAGTCACGAGGTGGCGCTGCACCCGGCGTCCCGATGACCGTCAGGCCGACCTGCGCTGGATGTCGGCTCCCACGAGGGTCCATTTGCCCGACAACGTCCGCGCGACCACCGCGACCATCCGCAAGGTCACGAAGATGCCGAGGCCACACCAGATTCCGCGCAAGCCCCAGTCGAACGCCAACGCCAGCCAGATCGCCGGCAGGAAACCCACGAGCGCGCACGCCAGCGTGGCAGTACGGAGGAACGCGGCATCTCCTGCGCCGAGCAGCACCCCGTCGAGCGCGAACACGACGCCTGCGATCGGAACGATGACGACGAAGATCCACCAGATCGACGCCATCTCGTCGATCACTGCGCTGTCGCTGGTGAACAGGTTCGGGATGACCGGCAGTCCGAGCGCGAACACCGCCGCGAGGACGAGCGCGAACACGGTGGACCACACCGTCAGCCGCCAGCCGAGTCGGGTCGCGCCCCTGCTGTCTCCTCGGCCCAGTGCAGCACCGACGAGCGTCTGGGCGGCAATGGCCAACGAGTCGAGTGTCAAAGAGACGAGATTCCACAGGTGCAGGACGACCTGGTTCGCCGCGACGGCCGCCGCACCGAAGCGCGACGCGACTGCTGCCGCCGACAGGAAACACGCCTGGAACGCCAAGCTCCGCAGAACGAGGTCGCGCCCCAGCACCAGCTGAGCGCGCATGATCGACCAGTCGGGCCGCAGCGGCACGCCTGCTCGGAGCACCGCGGCGATGAAGAACGCGCCGGCCACCGCCTGGCCGACGACGTTCGCAACCGCCGATCCCACGAGTTCGAGCCGCGGAAAACCGAACAGCCCGTGCACGAGCAGCGGACACAGAATCGCGGACAGACCGAGTCCGGACACCACGAACATCAGCGGTCGCCTCGTGTTCTGCACCCCGCGCATCCAGCCGTTTCCGGCCAACGACACCAGAATGAACGGGACGCCGAGCACTGCGACGCGGAACCAGAGCGTCGCCTCCGCCGAGATGTCACCGCCGCCACCGATGACCGACAGAATCGGTCCGCACAGCACCTGCATCACACCGATGATCGCGATACCGAGCATCAGGGCGAGCCACGTGGCCTGGGCACCCTCCCCGATGGCGTCGCGTTCGCGTCCGGCGCCGTGCATGCGTGCCGCACGGGCCGTCGTGCCGTACGACAGGAAGGTCAGTTGGGTACTGACCTGAGCGAGGACGAGGCCGCCCACGGCCAGACCCGCCAAGGGCAGCGCACCGAGTCGACCGACGACTGCGGCGTCGAACAACAGATAGAGGGGTTCGGCCGCCAGTACACCGAGGGCGGGCAGCGCAAGACCCAGAATCCTGCGAGCACTCGCGTCACGGCCGACGAACGCGTCTGTCGAAGCCATCGATCAGCCGAGCGCCTCGATCAGCGCCGCGACGACGGTTTCCTTGGTCCCGAACGCGGTGAAGCCGGCGGCGTTGCGGTGCCCGCCGCCTCCGAGCGTCGCCGCGACGACCGAGACGTCGACGGACGACTTCGACCGCAGTGACACCGTCCACTCGTCGGCGGTCTGCTGTTTGAACACCGCCGCGACCTCGGCTTCGGACGTCGTGCGCACGATGTCGATGACGCTTTCGATTTCTTCGGATCGCAGACCGGCGGAATCGGAGCAGAGGATGGCCGCGTACACCAGTCCGAGCCCCGCGACGGCCTCCGGCACGAGCGTCGCCGAGCCGAGCACGGAACCGAGCATGGGCAACCACCCGAACGGGTGACTGTCCAACAACTGGCGGGCGATGGCGGCGCCGTCGATACCCGTCGCGAGCAGACGCTCGGCGAGCAGATGGGATCCGGGACGGACCCATCGGAACGAGCCGGTGTCGGTGACGAGACCGGCGAATAGACAGTGCGCTATGTCGGCGTCGATGTCGACGCTCCAGGCGTCGAGCAGGCGCGTGATGACGGCCGTCGTCGATTCGGCAGCTGGATCGACGACGTTCAACGTGCCGAACCGCGTGTTCGACCGATGGTGGTCGATGACGAGAGACGCGTCCGCCGCGTCGAGGCAGTCGCCGAGATCGCCGAGCCGCCCTCGGCTACCCGCGTCGACCGACACCACCAGGTCGACACCGCGACGAACTTCCCCGGCCGAGACCAACATCTCGCGGCCGGGAAGCTCGCTCATGGACTCCGGCAGTTCGCTCGGCGTGGCGAAGGACACCTCGACGTCCACGCCGCGACGCTTCAGCACGATGGCCAGCGCGAGACCGCTGCCGATGGTGTCCGCGTCCGGCTGCACGTGACACAGCACGGTGACCGTGCTCGCTGCTTCGAGCAACGAAATCGCCTGGGCGAACTTGTCGTCGACCGTCGTGTCCGACGACGTGCCTGGAGTCATCGTCACCTCGTTCAGTCCAGGTCGGTGGACTCGGAACTCTCGGTCGTCTCGCGCGGGGCCTTGTACGGATCGGCCTCACCCGCGGGCTTCGCCGACGCGGCGACGCGAGCCACCTCGCTGTCGGCCTGACGGGCACGCTCGAGCAGTTCTTCCATGTGACGTGCAGTATCCGGGACGGTATCCGTCGCGAACGTCAACGTCGGAGTGAACCGGACGCCCGTGCCCGCACCGACCTTCGAGCGAAGCACGCCCTTCGCTTTTTCCAGTCCGGCGGCTGCACCGGCGAGATCGGGCTCGGCGTCGAGGCTCTCGCCTCGCACCGTGTAGAACACCGTCGCGTCGTGCAGATCTGCGGTCACCTTGCAGTCGGTGATCGTCACGTACGCCAGGCGTGGATCCTTGATCTCGTGATCTATCGCTGTCGCGACGATGGACGAAATCCGCTTGGCGAGCCTACGAGCTCTCGCTTGATCCACCATGAACTTTCACGCTCCTCGAACAACTATCCCCGGTTCAGTCCTCGGGGCCGAACACTCTTCTTCTGACCGCCAACAATTCCAGATCCTGGCGTTCGGCGACGTGACGCTCGCATTCGTCCAGCATGTCGTGCAAACCGTCGACATCCGATCCCGCCACGGCGACGCCGAACAGTGACCGGCGCATGCGCGATCTTTCCCCTGCCTCGGTCGCGGACACTCCGAACTGCTTGAGCGCAGCCAGAACGGGCTCGACCATCGAACGCTTTTCGTCGAGCGAACGCACGTCTCCCAGCAGCACGTCCAGCTCGAGAGCACCCAGATACACGCGGCCATCCTTCGATCGTGTTCGACCGAACGATCCGGCGGCGGTACCCGAAAGTACCGCCGCCGGTTGTCCGATCGAGTGCAGTGTTACTCCCCTTGCTCCACTACCACTCGCACCGCGCGAACTAGTCGCGTGGCTTCTCGCGAAGCTCGTACGCCTCGATGACATCGCCCACCTTGATGTCCGAGTACGTGACCGTCAGACCACATTCGTACCCCTCGCGAACCTCGACGACGTCGTCCTTCTCGCGGCGAAGCGAGGAGATCGTGACCGTCTCGGCGACCACGGCGTTGTCACGCAGCAGTCGTGCCTTCGCATTGCGACGCACAGTACCGGAGGTGACGAGGCAACCGGCGATGTTTCCGACCTTCGAGGAACGGAACAGCGCGCGAATCTCGGCCTGGCCGAGAGCGACCTCTTCGTACACCGGCTTGAGCATGCCCTTGAGGGCCTTCTCGATCTCGTCGATTGCCTGGTAGATGACCGAGTAGTACCGGATGTCGACGCCCTCGCGGTTGGCGAGCTCGGTGGCTTTGCCTTCCGCTCGAACGTTGAAGCCGATGATGATCGCGTTGGATGCCGACGCCAGGTTGACGTTGGTCTCCGTGACGCCACCGACACCGCGGTCGATGACGCGCAGCTCGACCTCGTCGTCGATCTGGATCCCGAGCAACGCCTCCTCGAGAGCCTCGACGGTTCCCGAGTTGTCACCCTTGAGGATCAAGTTCAGCTGCGAAGTCTCCTTCAACGCTGCATCGAGATCGTCGAGGCTGATGCGCTTACGACTCTTCGCTGCCAACGCGTTGCGCTTGCGGGCGTTGCGTCGATCGGCGATTTGACGTGCGATGCGGTCCTCGTCGACCACGAGCAGGTTGTCACCTGCACCCGGTACCGACGTGAAGCCGACGACCTGGACGGGCCGCGACGGCAGCGCCTCGGTGACGTCCTCGCCGTGCTCGTCGACCATGCGACGGACACGTCCATAGGCGTCTCCGGCCACGATCGAATCTCCGACGCGGAGCGTTCCGCGCTGGATGAGCACGGTCGCCACCGGTCCGCGTCCACGATCGAGGTGCGCCTCGATGGCGACACCCTGAGCGTCCATGTCCGGGTTCGCTCGCAGGTCGAGAGCAGCGTCCGCCGTCAGTAGCACTGCTTCGAGCAGTGCGTCGATGTTGGTGCCCTGCTTCGCCGAGATGTCGACGAACATCGTGTCGCCGCCGTACTCCTCGGCCACGAGACCGTATTCGGTGAGCTGCTGCCGGATCTTGTCCGGGTTCGCGCCTTCCTTGTCGATCTTGTTGACCGCGACCACGATCGGCACATCTGCTGCCTGCGCGTGGTTGATCGCCTCGACCGTCTGCGGCATGACGCCGTCGTCGGCTGCGACGACCAGGATCGCGAGGTCCGTCGCCTTGGCACCACGAGCACGCATGGCGGTGAACGCCTCGTGACCCGGGGTGTCGATGAAGGTGACGAGCCGTTCGCTGCCTTCGAGCTCGGTCAGAACCTGGTAGGCACCGATGTGCTGCGTGATGCCGCCTGCCTCGCCCTCACGGACGTTGGCCTTGCGGATCGAGTCGAGCAGTCGGGTCTTACCGTGGTCGACGTGGCCCATGACGGTGACCACCGGAGGACGCTGTTCGAGGTCTTCCTCGCCGCCCTCGTCCTCGCCGTAGGTCAGGTCGAAGCTGTCGAGCAGCTCGCGATCCTCGTCCTCGGGGCTGACGACCTGGACCACGTAGTTCATCTCGCTGCCGAGAAGCTCTAGCGTCTCGTCGTTGACCGACTGCGTTGCCGTGACCATCTCGCCGAGGTTGAACAGCGCCTGCACGAGTGCAGCCGGGTTCGCGTCGATCTTGTCCGCGAAGTCGGACAGCGATGCACCGCGGGCGAGGCGAATGGTCTCGCCGTTGCCACGGGGCAACCGCACGCCGCCGACTGCGGGAGCCTGCATGCTCTCGTACTCGGCGCGTTTCGCCCTCTTCGACTTACGTCCACGACGAGGTGCGCCTCCGGGACGACCGAAAGCACCTGCTGCAGCGCCACGCTGTCCGGGACGACCGCCGCCGCCGGGGCGACCACGGAAACCACCTGCTGCTCCGCCTGCGGGAGCGCCGCCGGGTGCACCGGGAGCTCCGCCGCCGCCGCGGTATCCACCGCCGCCGCCACCGGGACGACCGCCCGGTGCTCCGCCGGGACGACCCGGACGACCACCCGGTGCGGGGCGCGCCGAACGAGACGGCATCGCGCCCGGGTTCGGACGAGGAGGCATCGAGCCGGGAGACGGGCGAGGTCCGCCCTGGCCGGGAGCCGGACGGGGACCGCCCTGGCCGGGAGCCGGACGGGGACCGCCCTGGCCGGGAGCCGGACGGGGACCGCCCTGGCCAGGAGCCGGACGGTTGCCGCCCGGACGAGGTCCACCCGGTGCCGGACGAGGCGCGGGCCGTTCCGCCGGAGCGGACGAGTACGGGTTGTTACCGACGCGAGGCGCCTTCGGGCCCGGCTTCGGGCCGGGAGCGCCGGGCTTCGGAGCTGCCGGACGTGCTGCTTCACGCGATCCAGCCGACGCTGCGGGCGCCTGAGGAGCGGGTGCCGCAGGTGCGGACGGCGACGGTGCAGCCGGACGAGCCGGGGTCGGGCGGGGCGCCGACGTCGGCGCCGGGGTGGATGCAGCCGGTGCCGCGGGGGCAGCCGGTGTCTGCGCTACAGGTGCTGCGGGAGTCTGCGCCGCAGGTGCTGCGGGCGCGGACGGAGCCGGACGGGGTGCCGGCTTGGGGCCGGGACGCGGTCCACCGGGCTTTGCGCCGGTGCTGGGCTTGGGTGCATCCGAGCTACGACCGTTGCCCGAAGGGGCGTCCGACTTCGCGGACGGGAACGACTCACGGATACGACGCGCTACCGGCGCCTCGACCGTGGACGATGCAGATTTGACGAACTCGCCTTGCTCTTTGAGCCGTGCGAGTAGTTCCTTGCTTGTGACACCGAGTTCTTTGGCCAACTCGTGCACGCGGGCCTTGCCTGCCACTGCTCTCCTCACTGAGAGGCCGAGCGAGGCATTAAGCCCGCACGACCTCGGGTTATCTCCGATGGACGTTCATCGTTGGTGCTTCACGGTGTGCTCATCAGTGCTGTTGCCTGTTCTTCTCGACGGGTGAAGCTCTGTCGCTGGTAAAGACTGCCGCCTCGATGCGTGTGCGAGGCCGAGACCTCACAGGTTTCTGCTTTCGATGAAAGCAACAACCTCCGACGTGTCGACTGTTCCCGACACGCGTAACGCTCTACCGAAAGCTCGGCGCCGTTCTGCGTTCTCCAAACAAACCGCTACGGGATGCAGCCATGCACCACGTCCGGGAAGCCGGTGACGAAGGTCGGGTACTACGACGGATTCCGAAGAATGCCGATCTCGAACCACGACCCTCAGCAGATCGGAGGCCGGAGCTCGCTCCCTGCATCCGACACAAGTGCGCACCGGCCGACTGTCATGCATCGAACCGGTGCTCTCGTGACCTCGGGCAGTGAGATCGTTCCGAACCATCGACCAGTCTAGCGCTGTCTTGCCCCGATCTCCGCATTCCACCCTTATGCGCTGGTCGACTCGGGTGCCGCGGCCGCGTCGCTGCGGATGTCGATACGCCAACCGGTCAGACGAGCAGCGAGTCGGGCGTTCTGACCCTCCTTGCCGATCGCGAGCGACAGCTGGTATTCCGGCACGACGACGCGAGCGGCGCGGGCAGCCGCGTCGACGACGGTGACCGACACCACCTTGGACGGCGACAGCGCGTTACCGACGAAGGTGGCGGGATCGTCGTCGAAGTCGATGATGTCGATCTTCTCGCCGGCGAGCTCGCTCATCACGTTCCGCACACGCTGACCCATCGGGCCGATGCACGCGCCCTTGGCGTTGAGGCCCGACACGGTCGAGTGGACGGCGATCTTGGATCGGTGACCGGACTCACGTGCCACCGCGACGATTTCCACCGAGCCGTCGGCAATCTCGGGAACTTCGAGCGCGAAGAGCTTGCGTACCAGGTTCGGGTGCGTACGCGACAGCGTGATCTGCGGTCCGCGCTGTCCGCGTGTGACGCCGACGACATAGCACTTGATGCGTTCGCCGTGCTCGTACGTCTCGCCCGGGACCTGCTCCGCGGGCGGCAACAGGCCGTCCGCGCCGTTGGCGTCGCTGCCGATCCGCACGATCACGGTGCCCTTGGCGTTTGCTCGCGTGTCACGCTGGATGACGCCACCGACGATCTCGCCCTCGTGCGTCGCGTACTCGCCGAACGACTTCTCGTGTTCGGCGTCGCGGAGCCGCTGGAGAATGACCTGACGCGCGGTGGTCGCCGCGATCCGGCCGAAGCCCTCGGGAGTGTCGTCCCATTCGGAGATCGTGTTGCCGTCGGCGTCGATTTCTTTCGCCATCACACGCACCGAGCCGGACTTGCGGTCGACGTCGATCCACGCGTGCGGCTGATGCCCCTCGGTGTGGCGGTATGCAGTCAGCAAGGCGGTCTGGATGGTCGAGATGACCATGTCGATCGAGATTCCCTTGTCCGCCTCGATGGCGCGGAGCGCTGCAATGTCGATATTCACTTGTCGAACCCTTCTTCCGGTGTGTCCACGTTCACGATCTCGTCGGCGTCGGCCGGCCTGGGACGACTGCCGAACACCCCGCCCGCCAATTCCATCTCGTCTTCCTTGGGCGGCGAAAATTCCACCTGCACAACGGCTTTCGAGATATCCGACAATGCGACGACCCGAGTCGCCAGTACGCCCTTGGTCCGCGTCACCAACGTGATCGATCCGCCGTCCAGAGCACCGACTCGGCCGTCGAACTTCTCGTCCGCCACCTCGACGCGGACCTTGCGGCCGCGGGCGCGTCGCCAGTGACGCTCCTCGGTGAGCGGGCGATCGATCCCCGGCGTCGTCACCTCGAGCGTGTACGGCGCTTCACCGAAATCGGAGACGCCGTCGAACAATTCCGAGATCTCTTGACTGAGAGCAGGAAGCGCGTCGAGGCCCGTACCTTCTTCACGGTCCACCATGATGCGCACGGCGCTGTGCTTGCCCGCCGAGACGACCGTCACGTCCTCGAGGTCGAAACCTCGGTCGTGGACCAGATCGGACAGGAGCGCGACGACCCTCTCCTTCGACGGAACAGGCATCTCTCGCGAACTCCTCGTTCAGTTGTGGTCGCGTTCGACACAGGGGTCGAACGTCTCGGGGATCGAACGTACAGCCTAGCGCCATTTCGAGGTGTTCGTGACCAGGTGCGGGTTCGCCGGATCCGAAGGACACCTGGCACGATGTCGAACGTGCCGACGTCCGCGATTTCTCCCACACTCAGTCGTCGAACCGCGTTGCGGTTGACCGGCGGTGTCGTTCTCTCCACCGTCGGGCTGGCGGCGACCGCAGGATGTTCGTCCGGCGCCGAGACCGCAGCCACCGTCGACACACTGACTCAGCACCTGAATCTCGCGCGCCGCGACGCGGCGGCCGCGGGTGCCGCAATCGCGACGCTGCCCGATCTCGCAGGCCCGCTCGGGGTCGTGCAGTCCGAACGAGAAGCCCATGCGTCGGCGATTTCCGCGGAGATCGACCGCGTCGCGGGGACCGACCCGAACGAGACCACGACCGCGAGTCCGACGACCACCCAGGCACCAACTCCCCCACCGACACGGGACGAGTTGAAGAGCCTGCTGAGCGAATCCCAGCGTGCCGCAGCCGGTTCCGCGCGCGAAGAGTCCGGCTACCGCGCAGGCCTTCTCGGATCCGTCAGCGCGGCATGCGCCGTCGAGGTGTCGGTGGTGCTCGCATGAACGAGCTCGGAGAAGAACAGCAGGCTCTCGTCGACGCGCTGAACGCCGAGTACGCGGCAGTATTCGCCTACGGCGTCGTCGGCGCCTTCTCGAATCCGACGCGTGCGGACCTCGTCGCGACGAACGCCGCGGCGCATCGAGCCCGGCGCGACGCGACGATCGATGCATTGAAAGCTGCGAGCGTGACTGCGCCGCTTCCCAGTCCGGCCTACTCGATTCCGTTTGCCGTGACCGACCCAGTCTCAGCAGCACAACTCGCAGCCCAAGCCGAGGTCGACACGTCGATCGCGTGGCGGTCGGTGATCGAACGCAGCAATTCCGGTCCCACACGGGAGACCGGAATCGCTGCACTCACGGAAGCGGCACTGCGACTGGCGAATTGGCGCGAGATCCTGGGAGTGTCTCCGTCGTCGGTTCCGTTCCCCGGTCAGCCCTGACCGACTCGGCACCGGTTCTTCCCGGCATGAACAGCGCGGCGACGATTCCGAGCGCGACCGCTCCGGCTCCGACGAGAAGCGCGGGAGCGAGCGCGTCGGTGTAGCCGGTGGGCGTCAATGTGCCGCCTGCCCCGAGGAACACGGCGGTCAGTACCGCGATGCCGAGCGCGACGCCGATTTCGCGAATCGTCGAGTTGGTGCTGCTCGCAGTGGCATGGTCGACCTCGGCCATGTCGGCCAGGACGGCGGTGGCCGAGGGTGCGAAGGTCAACCCCATACCGATGCCTGCCATCGCCAGCGCGGGCACCATGCTCACGTAGGACGTTCCCGGCTCGAGAATCGCGGCCATCCACACCAGAGATCCGGCTTGGAGCGTCAGGCCCGCGACGAGCAACGCTCGCAGACCGAGCCTCGGCGCGAGGAGCCCGGCCAGCGGCGCGACGACCATCGGCGCCGCTGTCCACGGCAGCGTCCGCAGACCAGCCTGGAACGGGCTGTAGCCCATGACGATCTGCAGATACTGCGACAGCAGGAACACCGCACCGAACATGCCGAGGGTGAACGTCACTCCGATGACGTTCGCGAGCGAGAAGCTGCGCGAGCGGAACAGACGCAACGGCACCACAGGGGACGATGCGCGTCGTTGCCTCGCCACGAAGACGATCATCGCGACGGCGGATCCGGCGAACGTCAGAAGCACCGAGGTCGAGGCCCATCCGTCGTCGTTTCCGTGCACGACAGCCCAGACGAGCAGGAACACGCTCGCCCCGGCCGACAGAACTCCGGTGTAGTCGAGCGGCTGCCTGCGCCCGAGCGATTCCTTCAACGCGACGAGAGCGAGCGGAACCGCGATCAGGGCGACGGGGACGTTGATCCAGAAAATGCCTTCCCATGCGACGCCGTCGACAACGGCACCACCGACGACGGGACCGAGCGCGACACCGAGCCCGGAGACGCCACCCCAGATTCCGATGGCGAGCGGACGCTTGGCCGCGGGCACGACCGACGCGAGCAGCGTGAGCGACAACGGCATGATCGCTGCCGCGCCCGCACCCTGGACCGCACGAGCCGCGATCAGCATCGCCGGCGTCGTGGCGAGGGCCGACGCGATCGACGCGAGCGTGAAGACGGCGATTCCGCCGAGGAAGACGCGTCGTCGACCCCACCTGTCTCCGAGTGTCGCCGCGACGAGCATCAACGTCGCGAAGCTCAGGGTGTACGCGTTCATGAACCACTGCAGTTCCCCGACGGATGCGGAGAGGTCGGCCTGAATCACCGGAAGTGCACTGGTCATCACCAGATTGTCGAGTGTTGCCATGAACATCGGGAGCGACGCGGCAACGATTCCGACCCAGATCGGAATGGTGCGCTCGCTCGGTGGAACTGGCGGGGATGTCGTGGTCATCGGAGTCACCTTCGCTGTCACCGGAGTTGTAAGCATCTAATGATTACTTGTGCAATGACGCTAGTAATCGACTGATAATCTGTCAACATGGCAACGCCGACGAAGACCACACGCATGGATGCATCGGACCGACGTGAGCTCGTGCTCGACGCCGCGATGCGCGCGTTCGCGAGAGGCGGGTTCGCCGGCACCAGCACCGATGCCGTCGCCAAGGAAGCAGGTGTGTCGCAGCCCTACGTGGTACGCATGTTCGGCACCAAGGGCGAACTGTTCCGCCTGGTGTTCCAACGCGCAATCGACGGCATCATGGCCGCGTTCGAGAAAGTCCTGGGCGGCGACGAGCCGTACCCCGACGACGACGTGTGGGCAGCACTCGGGGCCGCCTACACCCAACTCGTCGCAGACCGCGATCTGCTGCTCGTGATGATGCACGGCTTCACCGCCGGCAGCATCCCGGACATCGGAGCTCAGGGCCGCGCCGGGATGGGCGCAATCTTCACCCAGATTCGCGAGGGCACCGGATGCACACCCGACGAGGCACGGGACTTCATCGCCCACGGCATGTTGCTCAACTGTCTGCTCGCAATGCAAGCACCCGAACACACCGACGACCAGGCACTGAGCGAACTCGCGTCATGCTCCTTCGGGCCGACCCTGGAACAGCTTCGGAGCGTTGTGCGAGTGGATGATTCGGGCCCGCAGGCTGCGCACTGACCCTCGTTGAGCCGCGGCAAATCAGCGGTTCACTACAAAGTAGTTCACGAAGTTGTGAGTCACAGTTGTCCCATATCCCCTGAGACAGCGCTCGCTTGCCGAGCCCGCCCCACTCACAGGACGAGCACGATGGACGCTGCTCGCCGATTCGCGGTTCTTGTCGGTGGCATGTGATATTGCTGTTCGATCGTAATGCACTGCGAGACAACCAGTTTCCTTGACATCCCAAACTCCGGTGATATAGTCGAACACAAGTTCGAATCGAGTCGGGGGGCTTGAATCCATGCCGTTCACGGAGCGCAGCGCGTTCGCGAAATACGTCGGACCACAGAAGAAACCGGTCATCGACACCGACCTGTTGGGTGAACTGTCGCAGGTCGCGGTCCTGGAAAATCAGGCCTGCGCGCGCAAAGTCGCTCTCGCAGCCCACATATGGGATTCGTGCATCCACCAAACCATCCAAGTCGGGGACCTGATCACCGATGCCGGTAACTACGCCGCATCCGAAACCGCGAAAATTTTGGGCTGCTCGAAAACCGTCGCAGACACCTTCGCCGAAATCGGCATGGATTTACGCCTACGACTGCCCGCGATCAAAGCCGCATTCGAATTAGGCGAACTCGACCTCGCCCGCGTCCGCGCGATCTACCGCGTCACCTCCCCGCTGTCTTTGGATGCTGCCACCCGGATCGAAGCCGAAGTACTACACGCCGCCAGAAGGCTCTCGCCCGGACCATTGGCCACCGAAATCGCCGCCATCATCCAGCGCACCGCACCCGACGAAGTCGCCGAAACACGGGAAGACCTGAAAAAGCTCACCGGAGTGCGCTACCGCGACAAAGACCTGATCGCCACCATCGAAGCAACCCTCGACGCCGCCGACGCCGCCGCCTGCTGGCAAGCGATCACCGAAATGGCCGCCACCGTATGCCCGCGAGACCCCCGTACCCGCAGCCAACGCCTCGCCGCCGCCTACACCGCATGCATGCGGCGCGAAACCCATCTCGCCTGCACCTGCGAAGTCGACGAAGACCACCCCTGCACCGCCAACCGAACCCTGCCCGACCGGCGAGTACCACTGACCTCGATCACCATCGACCTCGCCACCCTCGCCGCATTGAACGATCTACCCGCCTACCTCGCCGGACACGGCCTCATCGACGCCGCCTACGCCCGCGAACTCGCCGCCAACAGTGACTGGCAGATCGTCATCACCGAAGCCCGCAACATCGCCGACGAACTCCAGATCACCACCACAGCCGACGACACGGCCGACAACGACGAAGTAAGCGACGCGAGCGAGGCTGACGACGAGAGTCGGGCTAGCGACGAGACCTGCAGCGGCGGAGGCGGCGAAAATGAGGCCGACGGCGAGAGGGCGGAGACCGAGACCACCGAGGCCCCCGAGACGGCGGAGAGTGAGAACACTGCCGCCGACACCGACGAGCAGGACGCGAACAGCAAGACCACTGCCGCCGACCAAAACGAACGCGAAGGCGAAGAGAACGACGGCGCGGCCGAAGGAACGGCCGGTCACGAAAGCTCTGAAGGAACGGTCGGCGAACAAAGCGCCGAGCAGGGTGATCCCGGGGACGCCGCGGCTGAATCCGGAAATGGCTCAGCGGCTACCGGACTCCCGGCATCTGTCGATCATCTGACGTTCCACCCACTCGGACGCGGGCGACGCCGACGCGGCCTGAACCTCCCGAAACCCGCAGCAGGCGCCGCTCGCGCACAGACCGTCCCCGCCGACACCGGCCCCTACCGCGGCTCCTACACGCTCATCGCTGCCCTCGAGAAAGCGATCGCCGCCAACCCCGCAGTCGCCCAAGCGCTCTACCCCGACGGCCACGGCGGATTCAGCGAACCACCCGCCGGGGCGCTGCAGTACAAGCCCCGCGCACAGCTCGCCGACCTGGTCCGCCACCGCGACCGCACCTGCCGATTCCCCGGCTGCGACGTACCCGCAGCCAGCTGCGAACTCGACCACATCATCCCCTACCTCCACCACGACCCCGCCCGCGGCGGCTGGACAATCCTGACCAACCTGCACTGCCTGTGCCGCTACCACCACTCCCTCAAAACCATGGGCGCCTGGCACACCACCATGCTCGCCGGAGCCATTGAACACTGGACATCGAACTCCGACAGCACCGCCGTCACCCTCCCCGGAAGCAGCGTCGGCGCAACCGATCTCACCGGCCACACACTCACACCACACATACCCCGCAAACGCAGACCCGCATGCGAAAAGACATCACACGAACCGGAATCGACAGCCCCACCGCCCGTCGAGCCCGACAAGACCAGCCAGGCCGAGAAGACCAGCCAGGCCGAGAAGACCAGCGAGACAACCACCCACGAGCAACCCACCGACCCCTGGAACGTCGACATCACCGGCAAAGAAAGGGTAGACGCCGATGACCCAGCACCGTTCTAGGATCAAGGTAGCCGCAGTTTGTACGTTTTCCCGGGTCGAGAGTCGTCGATAACCTCAGGCTTTCATCTCGTAGGCACCGTCGTAGGCAACGACTTCGTTCCACACCGCGTCGAAACGTGCTTTGTCGGCGAAGGGTTTGCGGATCGCACCGAGCGCCCAACGTTGCTGAGCCTCCGTCGACGACGGCTTTCCGTGCAGCGCGACGGCATAGCCGGAGAAGTCGCGAACCTGGAAGTCGAAGATCTGATCCAGCAAGGGCGTCGAAATACGTTCCGCCAGTTCGAGAACGAGATGCCCGTACACGATCAGCGAGAACAAGTGACCAACATTCAGCAGGAAGTCGAGATCCGTCTGCTGGTTCTCGTCGGGTGCCGCCTCGGCCAGGAACTGCTCGAACGCCAGGGCTTGTTCGTGGAAGCGGGCGACATTCGGCACATGAGAGTGCTTCTCGTACACGGGTTTCCAGTCGTGAAATCGCACCTTGCTCGCGCCACGGGCCGGACCTTGCGCGAAGAAGAAGGTGTCGTCGGAGGCGTCGTCGCGCACACCGACTTCCGGGTACTCGGTGGGCGCGAACATGTAGGACGGCATGAACTTGAGCATCAGCGCGACGTTGACGTGCACTGTCCCCTCGAGTTTCGGAAGCGTGCCGATCAACTGCGCCGCCTCCCGGAAGTACGTATCCTTCTCGTAGCCCTTGGCGGCGACGACGTCGTGCAGCAACCGCACGACCGTCTCGCCTTCGGACGTGACCTTGGCTTTCGTCATCGGATTGAACAGCAGATATCGACGGTCGTCCAGCGTCGCAGACCGGAAGTAGTCGACCGCGCGTGCACTGAACAGTTTCATCGCCGCCAGCCGCGCGTAAGAGTCGACGAAACTCGCTCGCACGTGCGCAAACTCGGTGACGCGGTTGCCGTAGAGAATTCGATTGTGCGCATGTGTGATCGCTTCGTAGAAGGCATGCTCGGTGATGCCGATCGATCCGGTGCACAGATTGAACTTGCCGACGTTGACAGTGTTCAGCGCCGCGGAGAACGCGTCGGCCCCAGTGTGGAGGATGTCCTCCTCACGCACCGGGTAGTTCTCGAGCGCGAACGTGCTGACGTACATCTGACCGTGAACCACGTTGCCGCGCAACACGAAATTCGGGTGGGACGAGTCTGCGACGAAGAAGACATAGGCATCTGGGCCGGCAGGAGCGGAGCCTGCGGAGTGACCGGAGTCGGCAGGAGCGGAGCCTGCGGAGTGACCGGATTCGGCAGGAGCGGAGCCCGCGGAGTGACCGGATTGGGCAGGAGCGGAGCCTGCGGACTGACCAGAAGACACGGTGTCGGTGCGCCGACCGAAGACCGAGACCATGCCTGCGACGTTGCCGTTACCGATGTAGTACTTCTCCCCCGACGCCATGAAACCGTCGTCCGTGGGCGTGAGGAGCATGTCGGTGGAGTAGACGTCGGCGCCGTGCGCGCGCTCGGACAGGCCGAACGCCATGACGCCACCTGCGTCCAACTGCTCGGCGGCACGACGCTTGGCCGCGTCGTTGTCGCTCATCCAGATCGGCCCGAGGCCGAGAACGGTGACCTGCCAGGCGTACCAGTAGGACAGCCCGTAGAACCCGAGGATCTCGCTCAACTGAGCGTTGCGAAACGCATCCCAGCGTTTGTTCGGGTCCCCGTTCGCATACGCCTGCGGGGTGCAGAACGTCGCGAAGATTTTCTCCTCGGCGACGAAATCGAGGAAGTCGGCCGTCCAGACCGCATTGAGGTCGTCGTCGAGCAACCTGGCTTTGCCTCGGTTCTCGAACCAGTCGATCACGGCACGGAGTTGCCGCGCCGTCTCGTCGTCGAACTGTGCACCGTCGAATGTCGTCGGATCGAACAGCGAGAAACCGGCCACGGCGAATCACCTCTCACACTCGGTTACCCCCGAAGCTATCAAGGGGTAACCGAGCCCGAGTGGAAATCAGGCGGTAGGGCGAACTGCCTTCACGATCTCGGCGACGGCGGCATCCCTGTCGACCTCTCGGCTCTCACCGGAGAACCGATCGCGGATCTCGACCTTGCCATCGGCCCATCCGCGACCGACCACGACCACGAGCGGCATGCCGAGCAGCTCGGAATCCTTGAACTTCACGCCAGGCGATGCCTTGCGGTCGTCGAACAGGACCTCCAGGCCCTGCACGTCGAGCGCCGACGCGATGGACTCTGCGCCTTCGCGGGCGGCGTCGTCCTTGTTGGCGATGACGAGGTGCACGTCGTACGGCGAGATCTCGGCAGGCCAGCGCAGGCCCTTGTCGTCGTGCATCTGCTCGGCGACGACCGCGACCAGCCGGGACACGCCGACACCGTACGAACCCTGGACGAGTCGGACCGGCTTGCCGGTCTCGCCGAGAACGTCGACGGAGAACGCGTCGGTGTACTTGTAGCCGAGTTGGAAGATGTGGCCGATCTCGATTCCGCGCGCCGAGACCAGCGTGCCCTGGCCGTCGGGCGACGGGTCGCCGTCTCGCACCTCGGCTGCCTCGATGGTGCCGTCGGGTGTGAAATCACGGCCGGCGACGAGGTTCACGACGTGCTTGCCCCCGATGTCGGCGCCGGTGATCCACGACGTGCCGTCGACGACCCGGGGATCGACGAGGTAGCGAACACCGTTCGCCTGCAGTGCACGCGGACCGATGTAGCCCTTGACCAGGAACGGATTGGCCGCGAAGTCCGCGTCGGTGAGCAGTTCGAACTCCGCGGGTTCGAGCGCTGCCTCGAGCCGCTTCTCGTCGACCTCGCGGTCGCCGGGCAGGCCGATCGCGAGAAGTTCCCACTCCCCTTCCGCGTTCCGTACCTTCAGCAGAATGTTCTTGAGGGTGTCTGCGCCGGTGATCGTGCGGCCGAGGTCGGCCGAGTTGGCCCAGTCGACGAGCGTCGCGATGGTCGGTGTGTCGCCCGTCTCGTGGTCCACCGCGGCGGGCTGACCCTCGATGGGCAGCGGGTCCGGCGCAGGCGTCGTGACGGCTTCGACGTTGGCCGCATAGCCCGATTCGACGCAACGCACGTAGGTGTCCTCGCCGATCTCGCTCTCGGCCAGGAACTCTTCCGACGCGCTTCCGCCCATGGCTCCCGACGTCGCCGCCACGATGACGTACTTGACACCGAGACGTTCGAAGATGCGCTGATACGCCTCGCGATGTGCGTTGTACGACGCCTTCAGACCGTCCTCGTCGAGATCGAACGAGTACGAGTCCTTCATCACGAACTCGCGGCCGCGCAGGATGCCTGCACGCGGACGCTCTTCGTCGCGGTACTTGGTCTGAATCTGGTACAGCGTGACCGGCAAGTCCTTGTACGAGTTGTACTCACCCTTGACCGTCAGCGCGAACAGCTCCTCGTGCGTCGGACCGAGCAGCATGTCGTTGCCCTTGCGGTCCTGCAGTCGGAACAGTGCGTCGCCGTATTCGGTCCAGCGGTTCGTCGCTTCGTAGGGCTCACGCGGTAGCAGTGCGGGCAGCGAGATCTCCTGCGCGCCGATCGCATTCATCTCTTCCCGAACGACCTTCTCGATCTGCCGCAACACCTTGAGCCCCAACGGCAACCAGGAGTAGACGCCGGGCGCGATGCGCCGGACGTATCCGGCGCGAACCAACAGCTTGTGGCTGTCGACTTCGGCGTCCGCGGGGTCGTCGCGGAGAGTGCGGAGAAACAGCTGAGAGAGGCGGGTGATCACGGGGTACGAGAATAGTCGGTGGCCCGGCGCTGACCGGCAGCCGCCCACCTCTTGCCGGCGGTGGGTAACGTTGATGCCCGTGATCGTTCTGCTGCCCCCGTCCGAAACGAAGTCCGACGGTGGCGAGGACTCCCCGCTGGACTTGACCCGCCTGTCGCTGCCCGAGCTCAACCCACTTCGGCAGAAGCTGGCCGACGCGCTCGTCGAACTCGCCGACGATGTCCCCGGCTCGCGCGCGGCACTCGGTCTCGGGCCGACGCAGGACGACGAGATCGAACGCAATGCGTCGTTGTTCACGTCACCGACAGCCCCGGCGCTGAGCCGCTACACCGGTGTTCTCTACGACGCGCTCGACGCGAAATCGTTCACGAAGGCCGGTCGCGCCCGTGCGGCCGCCCGGTTGTGGATCGGCTCGGCGCTGTTCGGTGTCGTCCGCGCGTACGACCCGATCCCGACGTACCGTCTGTCCGGTGGTTCGAAGATCCCCGGGTTCGGAACACTGCGTTCGCATTGGAAGCCGGAGCTGACCGACGCTGTGGTCTCCGCGGCCGACGGCGTCGTCGTCGATCTGCGATCCGGTACGTATCAACAGCTCGGACCGATACCCGGTGCGATCACAGCGACCGTGCTGACCGAGAAGCCCGACGGATCCCGGTCGGTCGTCAGCCATTTCAACAAGCATCACAAGGGACTGCTGGCTCGCGCGTTGACGCTGACGACAGCCGAACCCAAGGACGTGAAGGGACTCGCCAGAGTCGCGTCGAAGGCAGGGCTGCGCGTCGAGGTCGCGTCGTCGACCGAACTGATCGTGGTTACCGAATGAATCCCGTGCCGAAGCTGCTCAGGGCGGGCGCCGACGCGTCGTTCGGGCGCGACAAGGACTTACGCGTCGTCGACGACATCACGGACCGTCTGATCGGGCTGGAAGACTTCGATGCGATGGCGCTGGGGTCGCTCGCGTTGACCAACATGATCCAGACGATGTACGAGGCCGGGTGGCAGCCGTTCGATCTGCTGCACATCGTGCGACGCCAACAGACCGTCGCCGTGTCGTCGCTCGCGGCTGCGGTGATTCTCCATCAGTCGGATCTGACGAACGCGAACGACCGCGCGCCCGAGTTCTGGGTCGACCAGTTGTCGGAGATCTGCGCGCTGTATCCGAAGGCTGCGTCGCGCGTGGAGGCGTCGCCCAGTTTTCTTGCAGCGCTGCTTCGTTCGAGCGGCAAGTCCGACTACATCGCGGCGAGCGATCAGTGGATCGCGGTGCTCGCGCTGCTCGGCCAGTGGCAGACCCTGCCGCGGTGGCCGCAGATCGGCCCGCTGCCATCGCAGTGGCCGAGGAAGCGGGCAACCCCACGCGTCACGGCAACGGCCGGTGCGGATTCTCCGAACTCGAAGGTACTGGGCCGTATTCGTGGCCTGCTCGCCAAGGCCGACGCCACCGACTTCGACGAGGAAGCCGAGATCCTGACGGCCAAGGCGCAGGAATTGATGACCCGGTACTCGATCGACTCGCTTCTTCTGAGCGAAGGAAACGTCGACGTCGACAGCCGCCGCGTCCACGTCGACAATCCGCACGCGCCGGCGAAAGCTCAACTGCTGCACGTGGTCGGCGAGGTCAACCGGGTGAAGTCGATCTGGGATCCCGAGTTCGCCGTAGCGACGCTCGTCGGGTCACCGATCGACGTCGAGCAGACCGTCGTGTTGTTCACCTCGCTCCTCATCCAGGCGACACGCGCATTGTCGCACTCTCCGAAAGCCAAGCGGCGCAAGGGTTCCGCGTCGGCCGCGTTCGGCAAGGCGTTCCTGTTCGCGTACGCGGTGCGGATCGGTGAACGCCTCGCCGACGCCGACGCGCACGCCCTCGACGAAGCATCTGGAGAATCCCGCGACCTCCTTCCCATGCTCGCCGCCAAGACCGTCGCCGTCGAAGAGGCATTCGACCGACTCTTCCCGAGGGTGAAGGCGATGCGCGGACCGAGGCTCGACGCGGAGGGCTGGGAATCGGGTCAGGCAGCGGCGGACAAGGCGGAGTTGCGGTAGCTGGGATCGGGTTTGCCGACCGAATATTCATCTGCCGACGGAGTCCGGTGCGCAGCTGATGAACACGTGCGCGAACACGCGTCGACCCCGCCGGGCACAATGGGTTCAGTGCAGAACACTTTCGATGACACGATCGCCCGGGCGACCGAGCTGCTGCAGCGCAAGGATCTGGCTGCGATGTCCGCGCTCGTCGCCGACTTGTCCCCGGCCGATGCGGCTCGGGTCCTCGAACGCGCGGATTCGGCGGAAAGAGCTGTGCTGTACCGACTTCTGCCGAAAGACCAGGCCCTCGACGTGTTCGAGCAGTTCGACGCCTCACTGCGCGGCGAACTGCTCGGCGCTCTGCGCGACGACGACGTCATCACGCTGTTCGAGGAACTCGACCCGGACGATCGCGTCGAACTCGTCGACGAACTGCCGTCGAACGTCGCACACCGGTTGATGCAGGGATTGTCGGCGACCGAACGTGACCTGACGGCACCGATGCTCGGCTACGCGAAGGGTTCGGTCGGCCGACGAATGAGCCCGGAGTACATCCGCGTGCACCCGTCGACCACGGCTGCACAGGCGCTGCACCAGGTTCGAACCACCGGCGCCGATGCCGAGTCGGTCTACATGCTGCCCGTCACCGACGACCGTCGACGCCTCGTCGGTGTCGCCACTCTGGCCGACGTCGCCACCGCGGCACCGGACACGACGATCGGCGATCTCGCGAGTGCGGGACCCGTCGTCACCGCCGAGATCTCCGCCGAGGACGCCGCACGCATGTGTCTCGGCAATCGCAGCCCGGCGGTGGTCGTCGTCGATTCCGAGCACCGCCTGATCGGGATCGTGACGATCGAACAGGCGTCGCGGATTCTCGAGGAGGCCGAGGACGAGGATGCCGCGAGGGCAGGCGGTACCGAGCCTCTCCGACGGCCCTATCTGTCGACGCCCGTCCTGTCGATCGTGCGCTCCCGAGTCGTGTGGCTGCTCGTGCTGGCATTGTCCGCGATACTGACGGTTCAGGTTCTCGAGATCTTCGAGTATGCGCTCGCTGCCGTCGTCACCCTGGCTCTGTTCATTCCGTTGCTGACCGGCACGGGCGGCAACACCGGGTCACAGGCCGCGACGACGGTGACGCGTGCACTTGCGGTCGGCGACGTCCGACCCCGTGACATCGCGGCGGTGTTGTTCCGCGAAGTGCGCGTGGGCGCGACGATGGGTGCGATGCTCGGCTCGCTGGGATTCGTGATCGCCGGGCTCGTCTACGACTTCCATCTCGGCCTCGTCATCGGCTCGACACTCCTGGCCATCTGCACGCTCGCCGCGACGGTCGGCGGGGCGATGCCGCTGATCGCGAAGAAGATCGGCGTCGATCCTGCCGTGTTCTCGACGCCGTTCATCTCGACGTTCTGCGATGCTTCGGGGCTGATCGTGTATTTCGCGATCGCGAAGCTCGTGCTCGGAGTGTGACCGTCAGCCCTTCTGCGCATCCTCCTGCGCGGCCTGCGCCTGCGCGACCTGCTGTGGGCTGAATCGGATGAAGTACGCTGCGATGCCCGCGACGACGGCCGCGATCGCGCAGCAGAACAACGCGAACATGTAGCCCGAACTGAGGGCGTCGAGCTGCGCTGCGTTCATCAGGTTCGCAGGTCCGGTCGTGCCGCCGAGAGACAGTGTCCGCGACGTCACCAGTGCGCCGATGACGGCCAGGGCGACAGGGCCGCCCAACGTCTGCGCGACGAGTGCGATCGCCGTCAGCGGTCCGATCTCGGTCGGCTGGACACCGGCGATGGCACACAGCGGAAGCGGAATGGACGCCATACCGACGCCGAACCCGATGCCGATGACCGGGAAGAAGATGCCAGGGAAGTACGACGAATCGCCGTCCATCGTCAGCACCGAGAACAGCAGCCAGCCGACCATGATCGCTGCACCGGCCATGACGAGAAAGCGGGGCTGGATTCGGACGGCGAGCTGCGAGGTGATGAACGCAGCGGCACCGAGTCCGAACGCGAACGGAACGAACGCAAGACCGGCCGCCAGCGGGCTGTAGCCCAGCACGTCCTGCACGAACAACGCGACGAACGCCGCAAGCGAGAACATGACGCCACCCGCGAAGAAGATGGCAACGAACGTCGCGACGCGGTCTTTGCTGGAGAAGAGCGAGAACGGTAGCAGGGGATTGTCGGCACGGCGCTCGACGACGAGGAACAGCCCGAGCAGCACGACACCCGCGACGAACGAGCCGATCACCAGCGGACTGGTCCAGCCGAGTTCGGTGCCCTCGCTCAGCGCCAACACCACTCCGGTACATCCGAGCGTGCCGAGTATCGCTCCCGGGAAGTCCAAGGCCAGCCGCATTCCGCTGGTCTCCCGAAGCGACACCACCGCGAGGATGACGATCACGATGCCGATCGGGACGTTGATCAGAAAGATCCATCGCCACGACACCTGAGTCAGCGCGCCACCGATGATGAGCCCGGCGATCGATCCGACACCCGTCATCGCCGCGTAGATCGCCACGGCCTGATTGCGGACCGGGCCCGGCGCGAACGTGGTCGCCACGAGGGCGAACGCCGTCGGCGACGCGACCGCCGCACCGACGCCCTGCAGTGCGCGAGCGGCAACCAGTGTCGCCTCGTTGACCGCGAGCCCGCACAGCAACGATGCCACCGTGAACAGCACGACGCCGCCGAGGAACATCTTCTTTCGGCCGTACGCGTCACCGAGCCGCCCACCGAGCAGCATCAGCCCGCCGAACGCGAGTGCGTAGGACGTCAGAACCCAGTTTCGGCCGGCGTCACTCAGCCCGAGGTCGGCCTGCAACGGGGCCAGGGCCAGGTTCGCGACGGTTCCGTCGAGAACCACCATCAGCTGGAGACCACTCAGCACGATGATCGCCAGGCCGAAGGCCCTGGTGGTCACCGGATAGACGATCTGCGTGGAGGCCGCTGCGGGCTGCGAGTGGTCGGGCACGAGAGTTCACGTTACCGAGAGTCCGCCGAAAAACCAGCAACGGTCCCGATGACGACGATCGCCGGAGGCCTGATGCCCTCGGCCTTGACCTTCTCGGCGACGGTCGCCAGATCGGCGCGCACTTCGCGCTGCGTTCGCATCGTTCCCTCCTGAACCACGAGCACCGGCGTCGACGCGGGCCTGCCGCCGTCGATCAGAACCGTCGCGAACTTCTCGATGCGTTCGACGGCCATCAGCAGGACGATCGTGCCCTTCAGCTTCGCCAGGGCATTCCAGTCGACGAGCGAGTCCGGGTGATCGGGCGCGACGTGACCGCTGACGACGACGAACTCGTGCGTCACACCGCGGTGGGTCACCGGAACCCCGGCAGCCGACGGAACGGAGATCGCGCTCGTGATTCCCGGTACGACCGTGACCGGTACGCCTTCGGCCGCCAGCGCCTCCAACTCTTCGTAGCCGCGCCCGAACACGTACGGGTCGCCGCCCTTGAGCCGGACGACGAACTTGCCCGCCTTCGCATGGTCGATCAACGCCTGGTTGATGGCCTCCTGCGCCATCGCGCGGCCGTACGGAATCTTGGACGCATCGATGACCTCGACGTGCGGTCCGAGCTCGGCGATCAGTTCCGGCGGCGCGAGACGGTCGGTGACGACGACATCCGCGTACGCGAGTAGTTTGCGTCCGCGAACCGTGATGAGATCCGGATCGCCCGGACCACCGCCGACGAGTGCCACGCCGGTGTGCGGCGTGTCCGTCGAGTCGGCGATCAGCCCGGAGTGCATGGCTTCGACGACGGCGTTGCGCACCGCCGCGGATCGGCGGTGGTCACCGCCGGCCAGAAGACCGAGGGTGAGCCCGTCGTACTCGGCCGATGCCGGGGTGACGGCTGTGCCGTCCCGCGCGATGTCGGCGCGAACGCAGAAGATTCTCGACCGCTCTGCTTCTGCGACGATCGCCGCGTTGGTGCCGGCCTCGTCGGTGCATGCGATCGCATACCAGGCGCCGTCCAGATCGCCGTCGGCGTACTCGCGCAGTTCCATCGTGATCTGCCCGAACGACGCCATCGCCTCCACCGCGGGCGTCGCCGCGCGTGTGATCACGTGGACCCGAGCACCCGAGCTGATCAACAGCGGCAGCCGTCGCTGCGCCACGGTGCCACCACCGACGACGACGACGCGTCGACCCGACAGATTCAAGCCGACGAGATAGGGAGAGTCGGTCGCATCACCTTCGTTTTCGATCACGGAAGGCAACTTACCGCCCTCGTGTTACGCGCTACCGTGCGCGTGTAACACGCTTCTCGTCCCATACCGGCTCGTCGGATTCGTAGACCTGGCCGTCGGATCCGAAGACCAGGAATCGGTCGAAACTCTTCGCGAACCAGCGGTCGTGCGTGACGGTGATCACGGTTCCCTCGAACGCGGCGATGGCGTCCTGCAGCGAGTCCGCCGACAGCAGATCGAGGTTGTCGGTCGGCTCGTCGAGCAGAAGCATGCTGGCGCCCGACAGTTCGAGGAGGAGAATCTGCACCCGCGCCTGCTGTCCGCCCGACAGGTTGTCGTACACCTGCTCGGACGCCGACGCCAGTCCGTATCGATCGAGTGCGCGACTGGCTGCCTCGCGTCCCATTCCGTCGCGGTGCTCGTTACCCATGTGCAGGATGTCGAGCAGCGTCTTACCTGCGAGGTCGGGTCGTGTGTGCGTCTGTGCGAACAATCCCGGCCGAACCCTCGCACCGAGAACAGCGGTACCCGTGTGCGGCACCGGGGTGAGTGCGAGTTCCTGGACGGGCAGGTGTTCGCGTTCCGGGTCGGTCCCACCGCCGGCGAGCAATCGGAGAAAGTGCGACTTGCCCGAACCGTTCGAGCCGAGCACCGCAACGCGATCGCCGAACCAGATCTCGGTGTCGAACGGCTTCATCAGCCCGGTCATCTCGAGGTCGGTGCACACGAGCGCGCGCTTCGCGGTGCGGCCGCCGTGCAGACGGACGGTCACCTTCTGTTTCAGCGGCACGGCCTCCGGTGGGCCTGCCTCCTCGAATCGGGCGAGACGCGTCTGCGCCGCGTGATACCGCGCGGCGACGCCGTCGTTGAACTTGGCCTTCTCACGCAGGCGCAACACGAGCGCACGAAGTTTGACGCGCTCCTCGTCCCATCGACGTCGTAGTTCGTCCAGTCGGGCGTTCCGGTCCTCGCGCGCCCGGTAGTACGTGTCGAACCCGCCGCCGTGCACCCACGACGACGCCCCTGCCGCTCCCGGCTCCAGTGTGACGATGCGCGTCGCGGCGTTCGCGATCAGCTCACGGTCGTGACTGATGAACAGAACCGACTTGGGCGATTCGCGAATCGTCTTCTCCAGCCAGCGTTTTCCCGGTACGTCGAGGTAGTTGTCCGGCTCGTCGAGGAGCAGAAGTTGGTCGGGTCCGCCGAACAACGCTTCGAGCACCAGCCGTTTCTGCTCGCCGCCGCTGAGTGTCGCTGCGGTGCGCCATTTCGCTCGATCGAACGGCATGCCGAGGGCTGCCATCGTGACCTCGTCCCAGAACGGTTCGATGTCGTAGCCGCCGACATCGCCCCAATCCGACAGCGCCGAAGCATATTTCAGCTGCGTCTTCTCGTCGTCGGCCTCGATCATCGCGTTCTCGGCGGCATCGAGTGCCTCTGCAGCGTGACGAACAGCAGGCGCCGCCACCGACAGCAGCAAGTCCCGCACCGTCGAATCGTCACGGACCTGCCCGACGAATTGACGCATCACACCGAGCGAACCCGACCGCGTCACCGATCCATCGTCGGGTTCGATGTCTCCGGCGACGATGCGCGTCAACGTCGTCTTGCCGGTTCCGTTCGGCCCGATCAGGGCGGTTTTCGCACCGTCGCCGACGCGGAATCCGACGCCGCCGAGCAGTTGCCGCCCGTCGGGAAGGAAGTAGTCGATGTCGGTCAGTTCGAGATGAGCCACATCGGCCAATCTATGTCAGACGGTCAACTTCTTTTCCGCAGTCTGTTCGAGCGTCTGCCTGCCGACGACGTCGACGTGCGCGTGTTCGACTCTCACCGAGGCAGTTTCGCCGTCGGTGGTGAGCAACATGACGCCGTTGTCGAACCATGGCCCGGCTTCGGCCTCCCAGGCCACGTCGACGGGTGGAACTTTCGCGGATCGCGCGAGGCGGCCGAGCAAGCGCGCGACAGGCTTTCGGATGGCCAGCCGGTTCACCGCGCGAATCGGCAGATCCAGCGGATTGCGGAACGGCGACATCGTCAGCTGATAGGTCACCGGGACGTTCTCACCGCCGACCCCGAAATCGGCGCGCGCCACGTACGAGCAGTGCACGTCGCCCGAGAGCCACAGGATGGAGGCGGGTGGATCGTCCGTTCGACTCAATTCCCGCGTCAGCGTTGACATGTCGACGAACGATTTTCCGAACGCCGCCCAGTGCTCCAGATCCAGCGCGATCCGAAGCTTCTCACCGACCCAGGACATCCGGCGACCCCAACTGCCCTGTGCCACCGCCTCGTTCCACTGTTCCAGGTGATGCAACGCGGGCAACATCAAGAACGGAAGCGACGATCCGAACAGCACGTGACGCGACGGGCTCTCCAGCGCCCGCTCACGCACCCAGGCCCACTCGGCGGCGTCGACCATGCGCCGATCGTCCGGGTCGAGACTCCGCGAACACCGTGAGTCGATCATGATCAACCTCGTCGTGCCGAAGTCGCGATAGAAGCTCCATCGGCCGGTCTCCGGATGCTCGTCGACGCGCAGCGCGAAGTCCGCGAGCAACTTCTCCCGCTCGGCGTCCGAGGTCGCGGAACGAACCTTCTCGTAGAGCTCGTCGCGCGACAACTCGTCGGGCGACAGGTTGCCGAGGTGCTGATAGACCCAGTACGACGAGAACGCGCCCACGACCCGGTCGTGCCACCACGGCCTCGTCTCGATGTCCGCCCGCCACGACGCCGACGAGTTCCAGTCGTCGCGGAGGTCGTGGTCGTCGAGGATCATGCACGACGGCACGCTCGCGAGCAGCGTTCGGACAGGTTCGACACCCCACGACTCGTGGTAAAGCCACGAGTACTCCTCGAAATCGCAGATCTCGTTCTCGGCTTCGGTACCGCGGGCTCCGGCCGGGCCGTCGCCTGCGGCGCGTCGGGCGTGCAGGCGCTCGAGAATCTCCGGTGACGGATCGTCCGCGTAGACCTGGTCGCCCAGGAACAGCAACGCCTGCGGCCACTCGCTCGGGTCCTGGGTGCGCATACGGTTGCCGAGACCGGCGAGCGCGTCGGCGCCGATACGCTGCAGCGATTCGTCGCCGTAGTTGTCCCCGCGTCGGCACGAGCCGAGGGCGAAGGTCACCGGACCCTCGGGGTCGCACGTGTGGATCGCGGCGGTATCGGAGACCGGCCACACCTGGGTGCCGTCGAACAGCACCTCGTAGGTGATCGTGGTGTTCGCGGGCAGGTCGGTGAGCGCGACGAGTGCATAGTGATGGCCGTGCACGCCCCAGGTGGGCACCTCCACGTGTTGCCCCACCGACGTCCGCACCTCGACGGCACCAGGGGTGTCGAATTCGAACCAGAAGGTCGCGTCGTCGGCACCGACGTAGCGAACCAGCGGGCCGAGAACGAGGGGCGAGGATTTCATCTTTCACACAGTGCACCGACGCGGCGAATTGCGCCAGTCAGTGCAGGACAGGAAGCTTGTTCGCAAGCCGATCGAGGTAGGCCAGCACCTCGGCTTCGGACTTGTCGGGCATGCCGTAGACGACCTCGGTGACGCCGAGCTCGCCCCATCGCGCGAGCTTGGCGACGTCGGGCTTGACATCGAGCACCACGATCTCCGGGTTGCCGACGCGTCCGCCGTCCCGCCACATCTGCTGCAGCCGCACGACACGGGACTCGATGTCCTGCTCACCCGGCGTCGTGATCCACCCGTCCGCCGACTGCACGATCCACGCGAAGTTCTTGTCCGTGCCTGCTGCTCCGACGTAGGTCGGAATCGCGTCGCCTCGAATCGGTTTCGGCCACGCCCAACTCGGCCCGAACTCGGCGAACTCGCCCGAGTACTCGGCCTGCTCGTCGGACCACAACGTGCGCATGGCGGCAAGATATTCGCGCAGCATCGTCCGTCGACGCTTCGGCGGCACGCCGTGGTCGGTCAACTCGTCGACGTTCCAGCCGAATCCGACACCGAGCACGACCCGTCCGCCACTGAGATGATCCAGCGACGCAATCGATTTCGCGAGAGTGATCGGATCGTGCTCGACGGGTATCGCGACGGCTGTGCCCAGCCGTATCCGCGAGGTCACCGCAGCTGCCGTCGCGAGCGACACCCAGGGGTCGAGGGTGCGCGCGTACCGATCGTCGGGAAGCGACGCGTCACCGGTCAGTGGATGAGGCGCCTCTCGTCTCACCGGGATGTGCGTGTGTTCGGGTACGTAGAACGAGTCGAACCCCAGGTGTTCCCCGGCCGCTGCAGCGGCGGCAGGGGTGATCCCGCGGTCGGAGGTGAACAGGACGAGGCCGAAGCGCATGCTCGCATTAGAACGTGTTCTAGTCTACTGCGCAAGCAAGTGCGATACTGACCGCTCCGATGTTCGTCTTCGGGGTGACGACGCGTCCGCCGCCGCTTCCGAGAGTCGCGGCAGCCTCGGCAACGCTGGCGGTCCCGGTTTCGCGCCGCACACGGGCCGACGGGTTCGGCACGGAGACCCGGTTCAGCTGCTCCGCGGTCCACGACGTCGACGAGACCCCCAGCGCAGCCGCGACGGGCGCCAGGACGTCCGCCTTGGTGTCGATCGTCGCGACGGACACCAAGGTCCGATCCGCTCCGACGACGGCGAGAATCGCGTCGACGATGCCGTCGATCGGGGCGTTGCTGGACGCCCCGACTCCCGCGACGACGCGGTCAGTCACGGGACGCGAACCGCGCGCAGGCAGCGACGAAACGCGCAACCGATTCGGGCACACCCGCCGGATGAGTGTGCAGATACGACGCGTGCACGTTGCCGTGCACGAAGCCCTCCCGCACGACGTTCTTCCTGGCGGCACGGCTCGGGTTGCGCCATCCCCAAGCAGCCGTCGGATTCTCGTCCGCGACGTCGACGAGCATCGTGCGGTGGAATTCGTGTCCGGTCACCCGTGCGCCCGCAGGGAACAGCACCGAGTCGTGCAGTGCAGCGGCGTCGCGGTAGCCGAGTGTCAACGACGCCGAGAAGCGGGCATCGACGTCGATCACCCCGGCCATCGCATGACCGTCCAGACTGCGCGAAAGATACAGCAGCCCAGCACATTCCGCATGAATCGGCATTCCGGCGGCCGCGGTACGGCGAATGTCCGCCAACAGGAGCTCGTTCGACGCCAGCTGCTCGGCATGCTCCTCCGGAAAGCCACCGGGAACGACGACACCGGCCGTGCCGGCGGGGAGCCCGTCGGTCAACGGGTCGAACACCGTCACGTCGGCGCCGGCTGCCCGCAGTAGTTCGACATGCTCGGCGTAACCGAACGTGAACGCCGGACCACCGGCTATGGCGACGACAGGAGCCTGCGACACGGGCGTGCCCACCTCGTCGGCCGGGTTCCACGCGGCCGTCGAGACCGACGAGGCAGCCAACGCACGGAGTGCGTCGAGATCGACGTGTTCGGCTACGAGCGTCGCCATGGCATCGACCGCCGCGCCTGCGGACTGCCCGTGTTCGACGGCGGTGATCAACCCGAGATGCCGTGAGGGCACGGCCAATTCGGACATTCGCGGCAGCACGCCGAGTACCGGAATGCCGACGCGGTCGCACGCATGTCGCAGCACTTCCTCGTGACGCGGACTTCCGACGCGATTCAGGATCACCCCGCCGATGCGCACCGAGGAGTCGAACGTCGAAAAACCGTGCAGCACTGCGGCGAGACTCTGGCTGTGTCCCCGCGCGTCGACGACGAGCACGACGGGTGCACCCAGCATCGAGGCCACGGATGCCGTCGATCCCTCGGCCGACGCGTCACCCGCGCCGCTGGGGTCGATCTTGCCGTCGAACAGTCCCATCACGCCCTCGACGACGGCGATGTCGCACCCGTCACTTCCGTGCCGGAACAGCGCTCCGATGCGGTCGGCGCCGACCATGACGGCGTCGAGGTTACGTCCGGGCAATCCCGTCGCAAGCGAGTGATATCCGGGGTCGATGTAGTCGGGTCCGACCTTGAACGGGGCGACGCGATGGCCTGCGGCGCGCAGTGCACCCATCAATCCCGTTGCGACCGTCGTCTTTCCGCTTCCCGACGCCGGGGCCGCGATCACGACCGCGGGGACACTCACCACTCGATCCCTCGCTGGCCTTTGCGGCCCGCGTCCATCGGATGCTTGACCTTGGTCATCTCCGTGACGAGGTCGGCTGCGTCGATCAGTGCCTGCGGGGCGTCGCGGCCGGTGATGACGACATGCTGGTTGCCCGGCCGATGCGTCAGCACCTCGACGACCTCGTCGACGTCGACCCATCCCCACTTCAGCGGATACGTGAATTCGTCGAGGACGTAGAAGCGGTGCGTCTGCTCGCCCAACCGGCGGGCGATTTCGCGCCAGCCATCGGCTGCTGCCGCCGCGTGGTCGACGTCCGAACCCTTCTTGCGGGTCCACGACCAGCCCTCGCCCATCTTGTGCCATTCGACGCCGCCGCCGACACCGGACTGCTCGTGCAGTTCGCCGAGCGTCCGGAACGCAGCTTCCTCGCCGACCTTCCACTTCGCACTCTTCACGAACTGGAAGACACCGACATCGAATCCCTGGTTCCACGCGCGCAGAGCCATGCCGAAGGCAGCGGTGGATTTGCCCTTCCCGGGCCCGGTATGGACCGCGAGGACCGGCTGATTGCGGCGCTGCCGCGTCGTCAAGCCGTCGGCAGGCACGGTTCCTGGCAGTGGTACTCCCTGTGGCATGTCGCGCCCCCTACGCCGCGGCGCGGACGACGGCCGCGACCTGCTCCGCCGACAGGTCGGCGAGTCGCACGTATCCCCCGGCAAGATGCTCGGCGAATTCGCGCGCGAGATCGAGCCGGACCATGCCCGTCTCGCAGTCGACGACGACCGAGGCGGTGCCGTCCGCCGCAATCCGTGATGCGGCGATGCGCGCTCGCTCGACGGGGTCGACTCCCCCGGTCGCACGACCGTCGGTCAGCGCGACCACGAGTGCGCGGCGCAGCGGGTCACGTACCTTCTCCCGCTGGACCACCTCGCGCGCTGTCAGAAACCCCTGTGCCAGCGGCGATCTGCCGCCGGTCTTCATGCGACGCAGGCGGGTGACCGCGACGTCGACGCTCGACGTCGGCGGCAGCACGACCTCGGCGTCGCGTCCACGCACCGTGATGACGGCAACCTTGTCTCGCCGCTGGTACGCGTCGCGCAGCAGGGACAGGACCGCGCCCGTCACCGCCGACAGCCGATCACGCGCAGCCATCGAGCCGGAGGCGTCGACGACGAAGACGATGAGGTTGCCTTCCCTCCCCTCGCGAAGCGCGCCCCGCAGATCGGCCGGCTCCAACCGGAACCGTCCAGCAGTCCGACCGCGAGCGACCTGCTGCTCGGCGGCAGCGAACAGGGTACCCAGGAGGTGAATTCCCTTGTCGCGCTCCGTCGTTGCGCGCACGACACGACCCTGCGAGGACCGAGAACGCGACCGACGCCCCGGAGCGCCTTCCCCGACGCCGGGGACCTGCATCAACCGCGCACGGAACTGCGACCCGGGAGCCGCCGCCTGCTTGTCACGCGAGTTGTCGCCGCTCTGTTGCCGTTCAGGCGCGTCCGAGCCGTTCGACTCGGGAGATTCGCCGGCAGGGGGCGGCGGCGCGCCTCCCCCGTCGGGATCCGGATCGGGCTCGGGTTCGGGCTGCTGCTCCGCCTGCTCGGCTGCGTCACGCATGGCGTCGTCGAGGGCGCTCTCGTCGATTCCCGGTTCGTCGAACGGATCTCGCCTGCGACGGTGCGGCAGCGCGAGTTCCGCAGCAACGCGGACGTCCGATTCTTCGACGGCCGCCGACCCTCGCCACGCCGCGTGGGCCGTCGCCGTGCGTGCGACGACCAGATCCGCGCGCATGCCGTCGACGTCGAAGGACGCACACAGCGCTGCGATCCGTCGTAGTTCGGTGTCGCTCAACACGACGTCGTCGATGGCCGCCCGGGCAGCGACGATACGAGCGGCGAGATCGGCGTCCTCGTCGGCGTATCGACCTGCGAACTCGGACGGATTCCGTTCGTAGTCCAGACGTCGTCGGATGACGTCCATGCGGGTGTCGACGTCTCGCGAGGCCGTCACGTCGACCGCGAGACCGAAACGGTCCAGCAACTGCGGTCGCAACTCGCCCTCTTCGGGGTTCATCGTGCCGACGAGCACGAATTGTGCTGCGTGAGAATGGGATACACCGTCGCGCTCGATGTGGACGCGCCCCATCGCGGCCGCGTCGAGCAGCACGTCGACGAGGTGGTCGTGCAGCAGGTTCACTTCGTCGACGTAGAGCACGCCCCGGTGAGCCGCGGCCAGCAGACCGGGTTGGAACGCGCGTTCGCCGTCGCGCAGCACCTTCTCGAGATCCAGCGAGCCGACGACGCGATCCTCGGTGGCGCCCACCGGTAGTTCGACGAGACGGGCCGGACGGCTACCGCCCTCGTCCTCGACGGCGGGCAGAAGCGTCGCGAGTGCGCGCACCACCGTCGACTTCGCGGTGCCCTTCTCACCGCGCACCAGCACACCGCCGATGCCGGGGTGCACGGCGCAGAGAATCAAGGACAGCCGGAGCTGATCCTGACCGACCACCGCACTGAACGGATATCCGGGCTGCACGACACACTCTCCTTCATCCCTCGGACTCCTCGCCGAGGACTGGGACGGCCCACCGGGATCGGTGGGCCATGACGCGCCGCGCGGTGATCTGGCTTCCGAGTGCCCACGGGCACTCGGTACACAGTGGCGGGACCGCGCCTGAATCACACAGGACTTCCCCGCATCGGCGTGTCGATCGGTTACTGCACGACTCCAGGCTTCGCTCCAGAGTCTTCAGGCTTCGCTCCAGAAACTTCAGGCTTCGCTCCACGGCGAACCGCCACCACGACGCATCGGGGTGTGCGGAATGCCGTCTTCGAGCACTTCCTCGCCATCGGGAAGGAAGCCGTGCTTGGCGTACATGTCGACGAGGTAGCTCTGCGCGTTGATGCGGCACGGAGCCGAGCCGACCTCGGCGAGAGCGGCCCGCAGAATACGCGTCGTATGCCCCTGTCCTCGGGCCGAGCGTTGCGTGCACAGACGCCCGATCCGGAAGGACTTCTCGCCGTCGTCGTGTTCCTCGAGCAGGCGCAGCGTGCAGACGACGTCGCCGTCACGCTCGAGCCAGAAGTGACGGGTCTCGGCGAGCAGATCTCTGCCGTCGAGCTCCGGGTACGCGCACGCCTGCTCGACGACGAACACCTCGACACGCAGCTTGAGCAAGTCGTACAGGGTCTTGTTGGACAGATCCAAGGCCCAGGATCGCTTGAGGGCAGCCGCTTGCGTAGTCATCTGCTGTTGCTATCACACACCGGTGGGCTGTGCGAGCCGGGTGGTCTCGTCGAGCTGCAACGTCTTGGACGTCCAGTCGAAGACCTCACGGAACAGCGCAGGCTCCTCGGCGAGCTTCTTTCCGAGCGACGGAACCATCTGCGTGAGCTTGGGCTGCCAGGCCGTGTAGCGGTCGCCGAAGCAGCGCTTGAGCACGTCGAGCATCGCAGGCACGGCGGTCGACGCACCGGGCGACGCACCGAGCAGACCGGCGATGGATCCGTCCGCAGCGTTGATGACGGCGGTGCCGAACTCGAGCACGCCGCCGCGCCCCTTCTTGCGGATGACCTGCACGCGCTGTCCGGCGGTGACGAGCTCCCAGTCCTTCCCGATCACCTGGGGCGCGAACTCGCGCAGCGTCTCCACGCGGTCGGCCTGCGACTGCGCGAGCTCGCCCACGAGGTACTTGACCAGACCGAGCTCGGTGACGCCGACGCCGAGCATCGACATCAAGTTGCCGGGCTTGACCGAGCCGGGAAGATCGGTGAACTTGCCCTGCTTGAGGAACTTCGGCGACCAGCCTGCGTACGGTCCGAACAGCAGTCCCGGCTTGCCACCGATGACGCGAGTGTCGAGGTGCGGAACCGACATGGGAGGTGCACCGACCGACGCCTTGCCGTACACCTTCGCCGAGTGCTGGGCGATGAGGTCGGGGTTGGTGCACCGCAGCCACTCGCCGCTGACGGGGAATCCGCCGAAGCCCTTGATCTCGGCGATGCCGGACTTCTGCAGCAGGTGCAGCGCCCCGCCGCCCGCGCCGACGAAGACGAACTTCGCGTTGACGGTCTTCTTCGCGCCGGTACGCAGGTTCGTGATCTTGACGTCCCACGTGCCGTCGGACTGCTTCGAGATGTTCTTGACGTCGGTGCCGAAGTGGACGGTGCCGCCGGACTCGGACACGTAGTTCAACAGCTGACGCGTCAGAGCGCCGAAATCGACGTCGGTACCCTCGTCGCTCCAGTTCAGGGCGACGGGATCGGAGAAGTCACGACCCTTGCCCATCAACGGCAGACGACGGGTGAACTCGTCGGGGCTGTCGATGTACTCCATGCCCTCGAAGAGCGGGTTCGACGCCAGAGCGTCGTACCGAGCGCGCAGGTACTTCACGTTGGATTCGCCGTGCACGAAGCTGACGTGCGGAATCGGGTTGATGAAGTTCTTCGGATCGGACAGGACACCGGATTCGATGCTGTGGGCCCAGAACTGTCGCGACACCTGGAACTGCTCGTTGACGTTCAACGCCTTGGCGATGTCGACCGAGCCGTCCTTGTTCTGCGGCGTGTAATTGAGCTCACACAGGGCCGAGTGGCCGGTGCCCGCGTTGTTCCATGCGTCACTGCTCTCGGCTGCCGCCGCGTCGAGCCGCTCGTACACGTCGATCGACCATTCCGGCTCCAGCTGCCGCAGCAGCGCACCCAGAGTGGCACTCATGATTCCGGCGCCGACCAGGACCACGTCGGTCTTCACGTTCGTGACCTGCTGTTGATTCGACCGCTGTTCATTTGACACTGGAGTTTCGACTTCCTTTGTCCGTGAGTTCTCGGCTACCGAGTGGTGTACGAATGGCGGTTACGTTACCCGTCCGTACGACACCGTTCCGACGCCCTTTGCGCAATACCTCGATTGTGCTCCTCGTGACGCCCCTGCCGTGACCACTACAGTTGTGATCTGTGACTACCTGGATGCCCGATGTCCTCGGCGACGGCTACGAGCAGACGACCATTCCCCTCGGTGACGACCCGGACGGCGAAGGCCAGGTCGAGGCCACCCTCGTCCGCTATCAACCGGCCGATTCCCCGCCGTTCGAAAAGGCGGTCGTCTACGTTCACGGATTCACGGACTACTTCTTCCAGCAGCACGTGGCCGAGTTCTTCGCCGCGCAGGGCTACGCGTTCTACGCGCTGGACCTGCGTAAGTGCGGCCGCTCGCTGCGCGACGGGCAGACCCCGCACTTCGTGACCGACCTGTCCTTCTACGACGCCGAACTGAACGCCGCGCTCGGCATCGTGTCCGCGGAGCCGAGCGGTCGGTCCATCGTGCTGGTCGCGCATTCCACCGGCGGATTGATCCTGCCGCTGTGGCTCGACCGGCTGAACCGTCGGGAAGGCGGAAGCGCGGGCCTGGGGATCGCGGGCGTCGTTCTCAACAGCCCGTGGTTCGACCTGCAGGGACCTGCCGCGATCCGCAGCGTCGGCACGACCGCCATCGACGTCATCGGACGATTCAGGGCCAAGACTCCGGTGCCGGGCCAAGGGCTCGACACCTACGGCCGTTCACTCGCCAGCTCACACGAGGGCGAGTGGACCTACAACCTCGAATGGAAGCCTCTGACCGGCTTCCCCGTCAGGTTCGGGTGGATCCGCGCGATCCGGCACGGACACGCCGCACTGCACCACGGACTCGACATCGGAGTACCGTCGCTGATCCTGCGCTCGAAGGTGACGCATTTCTCACGGAAGTACAGCTCGAGGACCGACGTCGCCGACGCCGTCCTCGACGTGCAGCAGATCGCGCGCTGGGCAGGCTGCCTGGGCGACCGAACGACCGTCGTTCCGATCGAAGGCGCGCGCCACGACGTGTTTCTCTCGCAGGAGGAGCCGCGCGCACGAGCATTCGCCGAAGTCGACGAATGGTTGGGCTGGCTCGACCGCAGCCGCGTCGAACACCCGTCGGGCAAGAACCACACCGAGATCGGAGCCATTTCGTGAGCGACCGGAAACACTTCGACCTCGTCGTCATCGGATCCGGTTCCGGCAATTCCATCGCCGACGAACGCTTCTCCGACATGAAGATCGCCCTGTTCGAAGAACATTCGCCGTTCGGCGGCACGTGCCTCAACGTCGGATGCATCCCGACGAAGATGTTCGTCTACGCCGCCGAGGTCGCCCAGACCATCCGTGACTCCGCGCGCTACGGGATCGACGCGTCGATCGACAAGGTTCGATGGGAGGACATCGTCGATCGCGTCTTCGGTCGCATCGATCCGATCTCCGAGGGCGGCAAGCACTATCGCGAGAACGGCAGCCCGAACGTCACGCTGTACTCCAGCCATGCGACGTTCGTCGGACCGCGCACCATCGACACCGGAACCGGCGAGATCATCACCGCCGACCAGATCGTCGTCGCAGCAGGTTCGCGCCCGATCATCCCGCAGCAGGTGCGTGACAGCGGCGTGCCGTACCACACGAACGACGACATCATGCGGTTGCCGACGCTGCCGAAACATCTCGTCATTCTCGGATCCGGTTACATCGCAGCAGAATTCGCGCACGTCTTCGGTGCACTGGGATCCGAGGTGTCGATCATCGCTCGCAAGGACAACCTGCTGCGCGGACTCGACCCGGACATCTCCGACCGGTTCACCGAGCTGGCACAGAAGTACTGGGACGTCCACCTCAATGTCGGCGAGTCCACGGCGATCTCGGAAGACGGCCAGGTCGGCGTCCAGCTTCGCGACGGGGACAAGGTACTCGGCGACGCGTTGCTCGTCGCCATCGGTCGTGAGTCCAACGGCGACCGCATCGGCGCCGAGGCAGGCGGCATCGAACTCGACGACGGCCGCATCGTCGTCGACGAGTTCGGACGCACCAGCGCCGAGGGCGTCTTCGCGATCGGCGACGTCTCGTCGCCGTTCCAGCTCAAGCACGTCGCCAACCACGAGGGTCGCGTCGTGCAGCACAACCTACTGCAGCGCACGTGGGACGACACCGCGAAGTTCCAGGCGTTCGATCATCGCTTCGTCCCCGCCGCGGTGTTCACGCACCCGCAGATCGCCGCGGTCGGCATGACCGAGCTCGAAGCCCACAAAGCCGGTCTCGAGATCACGGTGAAGATCCAGAACTACGGCGACGTCGCCTACGGCTGGGCGATGGAGGACCGCGAGGGATTCGTCAAGATCATCGCCGAGAAGAAGACGGGACGCATTCTCGGTGCCCACATCATCGGCGATCAAGCTCCGACGGTCATCCAGCCGCTGATCCAGGCGATGAGCTTCGGGCTCACGGCGCCCGAGATGGCCCGAGGTCAGTACTGGATTCACCCGGGTCTGCCGGAGGTCGTCGAGAACGCTCTGCTGGGCCTGTAGTGCCGCTGCGCGGCCCGTGCGTGGATAGTCGGCCATGGGCCGTGTGCTGTCTACATAGATGTGAGACACGATGTCTACATAGATGTGAGAGTCGATTCTAGGCGGCGGGGGCGTGGAGTTGTCCTTGGTATCGCTTGTCGCGGTCGAGGTGTAGGTGTCCTAGAACATC
>NZ_JAAFYV010000100.1:0-440 GCF_011770055.1 Rhodococcus sp. B10
GGACCTGCACCTGGATGCCGATGACATGGCCGCGATCGCCGCGCTTGAACGCAACGGCCGCGAAGTCGATCCGCCGGGCCTGGCCCCGGCCTGGGACTGAGGAGCCTCGCCATGGGCAGTGCGTTGACGCGGCTGCAGGCCGGTGGTTTCAGCATCGGCATCGAAGCACCGCTGGACAATGACTGGACGCCGCTGGGCGAACAGGCACGACACGCCGCGCGACGCCTGCCCGGCGAACCGGACCTGCAGCGCCATGCGGAGCTGGCACGGTTGGCCGACCGCCTTGGCTTCCGTGCGCTGTGGGTACGCGACGTGCCGGTGTACGACCCGGCCTTCGGCGATGCCGCACAGGTGTTCGAGGTGTTCAGTTACCTCGGCTATCTGGCCGGCATCACCGAGCACATCCTGCTGGGTACCGGCGCGGTGGTGCTGCCGATCCG
>NZ_JAAFYV010000101.1:0-440 GCF_011770055.1 Rhodococcus sp. B10
GTTCCGGGAAGTCCTGCGTCATCTGGCTGAAGGCGACGATGGCATCGTCAGCGCGGCCCAGGCCGGCAAGTGCCACGCCGCGCTGAAAGCGTGCCTGCGCGTTACGCGGTTGAGAAGCGACGTCCTTGTCCAGCTCGGCCAGTGCCTCGGTGTATTGCTTCTTGGCCAACGCATCGTCGATGCGTTTCTGGCGCGCGACCTGCGGCGCCTGCTGCGTGCTGGGCATCAAGTCGGCCGGCAAGGCAAAGCCGGCGGTCTGGGCGAAGGCCGGTGCCGCGGACATCGCAAGCAGGCTAGCCAGGGTTGCAGCGGTCTGACGCAGCAGTCTGTTCATGAGAATCGGTTCCGTTATACTCCGCCGCATTCTAACAAACCGTCTTTGTGCGCAGCAGCGGCCGTGCGCGCCAGGAAAGGTTCTTGACGGGGAGCATGCCGGGCAC
>NZ_JAAFYV010000102.1:0-439 GCF_011770055.1 Rhodococcus sp. B10
GTTCATGCAGTGCGAGAAGCACAGGCGGCGGTTCATCGGCAGATCGGCGTCGATGCCCTCACCCAGGATCTCCGGTTCGTCATCCAGCCACTCTTCGTAGATCGAACGGATGCTGTCGTCCCACTGCTGCTGGTCTTCGAAGATCTGTGCGACCGAGCGCAGGTAGTACGGATAGTCGCCGACATCGGAGCCGAGCATCAGCACGCACACCTCGCCGCCTGGATACTCGCGGAAATGGGTGCCATCCACGCGCGACAACAGTTCCATCAGGCTGTCAGGGACCTGTGGCCACTGCGCCCGCAGGCGCTGTAGGTCTTCGACAGTGGCACCCTGTACCCACGCCCATTGCGGAGCATCCTCGGCGGGCAAGCGCGGAATCAGGCCAGACAGAAAGCGATCAACAAGGGTCATCGGAAGATGCCAAGAGCAGGGCAGGCAC
>NZ_JAAFYV010000103.1:0-438 GCF_011770055.1 Rhodococcus sp. B10
GGTGGCTGCTGGGCAGGATCGAGACCGGATAGCCCGTGGCCGGATCGTGGCAGTAGGGACGCGCCGGCTGGCGCAGGAAGCTGACACGGATCTCGTTGCGTGCCGACAGCGCGTAGGCCGGCACCTTGGCCACCAGCCGTTGCGGCTGGCCGTTGGCCGACAGCACCTTGCCACCCAACAGGTAATCGTTGAGGTAGATCGTGGCGACCGCGCCCTGCCCGGCCGCGTTGGGGGCCGCCGAGACATCGATCACCACCTGCTCGGGCAGGCGGCCATCGGCCGACAGTGCGCCGAGGTCGAAGCTGGCGCTGCGGTCGGCGCGGGTCACCACATCCATGGTGCCGGCGATGTTGCCGAGCCGGCTCAGCAGTACCTGGTCACCATCCAGTCTGGGCGTGCCCGCTGCGCTGACCTGCAGGCTGCGGCCCAGTGCATAGC
>NZ_JAAFYV010000104.1:0-437 GCF_011770055.1 Rhodococcus sp. B10
GGTCTCCTGGCAGGAAAGGCGGCGAACGGGCACCACAATACGCGAATGTGCTCCCCCTTGTGCAGGGGCATCACCGCACAGATCGTCGTCAGATTGCCGTGCGACAATACCCCGCCTCAGCGCGCCGTGTTTGCCGCGCGCTTCTGCCCGACCTGACCATAGGAGAACCGGACGCATGTTCGGCGATATCACGCGTTTTCTGCTCGACACGATCTTCTCGCTCTTCGGCGCGGCGCTGCTGCTGCGCGCCTGGACGCAAGCGGTGCGGCTGTCACCGCGCAATCCGCTGTCGCAGGCCATCTTCCAGCTGACCGGCTGGCTGGTGCACCCGCTGCGCCGGGTGATTCCGGCCACGGGCTATATCGACTGGTCGTCGCTGGTGGCCGCCTATGTCACGGCGCTTGTCTATCTGTTCCTGCTGGTGGCGTCGGTGGGCG
>NZ_JAAFYV010000105.1:0-435 GCF_011770055.1 Rhodococcus sp. B10
GGGTTGCCCGCAGCCGGCTGACTTCCACGCCCATGCCAACAGCCTGCAGCGTACCCAGGCCACCGCGCAGTTCTTCATTGCCGGTGCGTTTCCGGGCTGCCATGTTGCGGTCGAACAGCGCATGGCGCTGGGGACGATGGATCCGCTGTTCGACCCGGTGATCCACAACGATGACGCGGCATTCCGCAAGCGCGCGCTGGCGGCAATGCAGCAGGCGCTGACAGCATCGGATCTGGCACCCGCACTGTCCGTGGTGGAGGAAATCACCCGTTACCCGCAGTCGGCGGCCTGTACGGGGCGCAGCGACTGTCATCTGGTGCTGGGCGACACGACCTTCAATGCGGAGCCGGGCAAGGAGCCACGCGCTTCGGGTTCACTGGCACTGGCCAGCGGTCTGGTCGATGCCCTGCTGATGGAGCATTACCAGGGAAGTGG
>NZ_JAAFYV010000106.1:0-433 GCF_011770055.1 Rhodococcus sp. B10
TGCTGGATGTGCACATGCCGGAGATCGATGGTTTCACCCTGGCCGAGCTGATGCGCGGTTCGCACCGCAGCCGCGATGTGCCGATCATCTTCCTGACCGCCTCGCCGGATGATCCGGTGCGTGCCTTCAAGGGCTACGAAACCGGTGCGGTCGATTTCCTGCACAAGCCGGTCGCACCGCAGGTGATCCTGAGAAAGGTCAACGTCTTCATCGAGCTCTACCAGCAGCGCCAGCTGCTGAAGGCGCGCAACGAGGCGCTGGAACGTTCGCTCAAGCTCAACGAGACGATGGCGGCCGTGCTCACCCATGACCTGCGCACGCCGCTGTCGGCGATCCTGCTGTGTGCCGACAAGCTGGCGCTGGAGCTTCCAGAGGACAATGCCGGTGCGCAGCAGACCCTGAAGCACCTGGAAGCCAGCACCCTGCGCATGGC
>NZ_JAAFYV010000107.1:0-433 GCF_011770055.1 Rhodococcus sp. B10
GTGACGCCATGACCCAGACCGGCCGCTCTTCCCTGTTTGCATCCGCCGCTGCGTTCGTCCTGTCGGGCGTGGTTGGCAGTGCCCATGCCGCCGACAGCGTCGCCGGCCAGTTCACCGAATGGAGCAGCGACAGCACGGTGAACCGGCAGATGACCCTGCGCGAACTCGGTTTCCGCCAGCCACTGGTGCTGAGCGGGCAGGAGAGCCAGCGCGAGGTCTACCTGCCGGTGCCGGCCGGTGTGGCCACCCGCGACGCGCAGCTGCAGCTGGATGGGCGCTATGTGCGCGGCCACGCCGGGCGCACCTCGGGCCTGTGGTCGGTCGATGGCGACCCGATCGCGGCGCGTTCGATCACCGATGCCCAGGGCGATGCCAGCCAGCTGCTGGCCATCGATGGCGAACCCCGCCAGAGCGGCTTCGTACGGGTCGGCGT
>NZ_JAAFYV010000108.1:0-429 GCF_011770055.1 Rhodococcus sp. B10
GGCATTGGGTGCACAGCCGCCGCACCAGCCGCTGCGCCAGCACGCCGCGCAGCGACGAGGCCAGCAGGAACGGTTCCACCCCCATGTCGGCCAGGCGCGTCACTGCCGAAATCGCGTCGTTGGTATGCAGGGACGCCAGCACGCCATGGCCGGTCAGCGACGACTGCACCGCAATCTGTGCGGTCTCCAGGTCGCGGATCTCGCCGATCATGATGGTGTCCGGGTCCTGGCGCAGGATCGCGCGCAGCGCGGTGCCGAAGCTCATGCCGATGCGCGCGTTCACCTGGATCTGGCCGATGCCGGCGAAGTCGTACTCCACCGGGTCCTCCACGGTGAGGATGTTGCTGGTGCTGCTGTCGAGCTGGCCCAACGCGGCGTACAGCGAGGTGGTCTTGCCACTACCGGTCGGGCCGGTGGCCAGCACGATGC
>NZ_JAAFYV010000109.1:0-429 GCF_011770055.1 Rhodococcus sp. B10
GAGCAACACCAACCACGAAGAGAACCAGCCAGCGCACCTCACGCTCAAGGATGTCAGCGTGCCGGTGAACATCAACTTGGCCAAGTTTGGCGGCCCTGAAGGGCGCTACTGCCCGGCGGGAGTGTATGAGTTCGTCAACAAAGACGGCGCCGACCAGTTGGTGATCAACGCGCAGAACTGCGTGCACTGCAAGACTTGCGACATCAAGGATCCGACGCAGAACATCGTCTGGGTCACCCCGGAAGGGGGCGGTGGCCCCAACTACGCGGCAATGTGAGCGCCACAGTGTGATGGGTGCCCTGGATGGCACTCATCACACTTGCCGTGTGTAACAGAGGAAGCGCTGTGTGCCATATGTCACAGGCACCAAAGAGCACGGACGACAAATTCTCTCTTGGAAGAATGATGGAGCATATGAAGATACTGGTC
>NZ_JAAFYV010000011.1:0-137506 GCF_011770055.1 Rhodococcus sp. B10
ACCACAACGCACGATCGGAGAAGCTCCGCAAGGCCACCACAGGAACCCGCCAACCACTACAGTGAAGACCGCTCACAGGTGATGAATTTCGCCGAGCACATCTGCTGAAGTTCGCTGAGCCTCGTCAGGAGTGAAGCGGCGTGGGAGAAACTTCTTCTTTGCGTCGGCCTTGGCCATGCCGAGGGTTACGGGGTCCATGTCAGCTCGCGATTCCGGTCAGGTTGCCCGACCCGTCGTAGGTGTAAGTGCGAGTGACCCCGGCCCGAACGTCGGTCGCAACGGTGCCATCGGAGTTGTACGTGTAGGTCGTCGTGACGCCGTTCTCGGTGACCGTGGCGACCGAACCGTCCGAGTTGTAGGTGATCCCGGTCGTCGGAGAAACGGGTGCATAACGGACGTCATGTGCCGCGTGCTTTAACGGACGGGTGTCTGCGGCCGACCCGGGATGTCGAATGTGATCCAACCCGTCCGGCGTACACACGGATTGGATCTAACAAGTTGGCGTTAATCAACTGCAGTGTGCAATTGCGGTTGCGGGTCCTACCGAGGGTGACTCAGCCGTCGTATTTGGATAGGTATCCGGCGGTGATGGCGTCGGCGAGCGAAGGTGCGGCTTTGTCCTTGTCTGACAGTTGGTAATCGAGGGGTTGTCCGTTGCGGCCGTGGGTGGGCCAGGTGATCGCCAGGTCCGGATCAAGTGGGTTCAGGTCGCGGTCGAGGGACGGGGTGTACTCGATCGAGCACAGGTACATCACCGTCGAGCCGTCTTCGAGGGACAAGATCGCATGCCCGAGACCTTCGGGCAGATACACCGCGCGCCGGTCGACGTCGTCGATGAGCACACTGTCCCACTGCCCGAACGTAGGCGAACCAACCCGCAGGTCGACGATCACGTCGAGGAACGCGCCCTTCACGGCGGTGACGTATTTCGCCTGCCCGGGAGGGGTGTCGGTGAAATGGATACCGCGCAGCACCCCGGCCGCGGACACCGAACAGTTCGCCTGCTGTAGCTCGAGCGGCCGCCCGATCGCTTCTTCGAACGCGGTTGATTTGAACCATTCGAAGAACACGCCACGATCGTCACCGAACTGGCGTGGGGTGAACTCGTAGGCGCCGGCGATCTTCAACTCGCGAAAAGTCACGTCTTATTTCCCTCGGTCGAGCAGTTCGAGCAGGTACTGCCCGTAGCCGGATTTGACGAGCTTCTCCGCCCGCTCACGCAGTTCGTCATCGGTGATGAACCCGCGACGCCACGACACCTCCTCGGGGGCGCCGATCTTCATGCCCTGGCGTTCTTCGATGGTACGGACGAAGTTCGAGGCGTCGAGCAGCGAATCGAAGGTGCCGGTATCGAGCCAGGCGGTGCCGCGGGGCAGGACTTCGACGCACAGTTTCCCGGCATCGAGGTAGTGGCGATTGACGTCGGTGATCTCGTACTCCCCGCGCTCGGAGGGCTGCAGATCGCGGGCGATGGTGATGACGTCGTTGTCGTAGAAGTACAGGCCCGGCACCGAGAAGTTCGACTTCGGGACCTTCGGCTTCTCCTCCAAAGAGATCGCTCTGCCGGCGTCGTCGAACTCGATGACACCGTAGGCGGTGGGGTCCTTGACCTCGTAAGCGAAGACGGCGCCGCCGTCGATGGAATCGAAGCGCGACAGCTGCGAACCCAAGCCGGGGCCGTAGAAAATGTTGTCCCCCAGGACGAGGGCGGCGCTGTCGCTGCCGATGTGATCCGCGCCGAGTACGAAGGCTTGCGCGAGACCGTTCGGCTCGTGCTGGACCTGGTAGGTCAGGTTGATGCCGAACTGCGAACCATCGCCGAGCAGACGTTGGAACTGGTCTGCATCCTGCGCGGTGGTGATGATCAGAATGTCGCGGATGTTCGCCAGGATCAACGTCGAGAGCGGGTAGTAGATCATCGGCTTGTCGTAGACAGGCACCAACTGCTTACTGATCCCCATCGTGATCGGATGAAGACGCGAACCGGTACCACCGGCCAAAATGATTCCCCGCATCTTTGCTCCAATCACCACCTCGGTTCTAAGCAGGTTCGATACACTCACCGTCTTGCTCTCTCGGCAATGGCTGTACCTCGCCTAGAATCCGCTGCGAACGCAAGCGCGTCGGCGTAAGACCGGCATACAGAATCCCAGGTGTAACTGTCGAGAGCTCGTTGATATCCCGCTGCACCAAGCGAACTCTGCAACGCGCGGTCCTCAATGACACTGATAACGCCGTCGGCAATTGAAGCAGCGGTGGGTTCGACAAAGACCGCACATGATCCAAGAACTTCCCGGTTAAAGACGGTGTCCCGAGCGACGATAGGTGCACCACACGTCATCGCTTGCACCAACGCCGGATTGGTTCCTCCGACACTGTGGCCGTGGAAATAAGCATTTGCATTCTGCCACAGCGAAAACAGCTTCTGATCGTCACTTACGTGGCCATACCAGTGAATGCGGTCGTTTCGAGACGCCATCGCCTCAACACGCACGTCAAATTCGCCGCCATAACCGGACGATCCTACGATTACAACATCGCACTTTTGAGTGATTGATTCCGCCGCATCGAGAAACTCTGAGACCGTGTTCTCGGGCACAAATCGTGCCACCATTAGAGCGTATGATCCAGTGGAAGGTTTGAACACGGGATCCAAGTCTCCCGGATCAGTGCCTCCATACGGAATAAAAAAACCTGTCCGTCCAAAGTCACGCTCCCATCTCTTGCCCAGTTCGATCGAGTCGTAAACTAAATGATCTGCAAATCTTGCGGTCAGTGACGCGCCGCCACGAAACACCGCTTTGGCGTTCCGGCCCCACTTCTGGCGCTCCCACTCAATACCGTCGACGTTGAGAACACTGGGGATTCTGCGCGACCGCAACAACGGCAGCCAGTAACCGTTAGCCACATTCATAATGAGGGCTACATCGGGCTTCTGCCGTGCAGCCGCTGCGGTCGAGCTGAGTCCATACGACAGCGTGCTCAGTGACCTGGACTCGACACCGCGAGTCATTAGCGACCTCACGCGGTCGTCAACCTCCACATCGTCTGGACGCGTAGCACCGTGCCGCCCGTAGACGGTCACATCCCACCCATCATTTACGAGATAGGGTGCTAGTTTACGAACTAACGTCTCAAACCCGCCATAATAGCTCGGATAGCCCCTAGTACCAATTATCGAAACAGACCTTGACATAGCTCTCTCCTTAACACCCGAGGACACACTCTAAGCTCAACCTGCAAACTAGGCTGCCCCCCACCGTTCGGGGCTTACGACGATAAATCTTTTTCACATTAGGGCGTCCAACCAAAACGAACCAGTCGACAACTATTGCAAGACACCAACCGGCCACTGCACGGACTCGTCTTTCCGAGGCTGAAACAGCTACCCATGCTATGGAGGCTTCAGCAAGTACAGCCATTTGCAACGGAAGATTGAGGGCAGCAGGAATCACGAAGGAGAAGGTGAAGGTGCCCAGAAAGACGTAATAATAGGCAGGGATTCGGCTCTCAGTCGACCTAGCAGAAACCACATGCACTGCGACTAAATTGACCGCCGCTCCCCCGAGTAGCACTCTCCAGTCTGCAACCGCCGATAGGGCGCCCGCGCCTGCTCCAAGGAGGGTGAGGCAAAGGTATATCGTCGACTTAGACATGGTCGTCTGTTAAACGATCGTAATTGACTAACGCTCGATCAAACAACGGATTAAGTACGTCAAGGGTCTTAGTGCCCCATCGCATTTCCGCTGCGATTCTCTCAGGAATGCGAGCCACCCGCGTCCGCCCGGCTAGCTCGGCGTCGAGAAATGCGATGTGCTTTTCCGCTGCTAGAACCGTGACGGACCCCAGGCCACGGGATCCAGCTCCGGCCACGGGCGTGCTTAGCACGGGCAAGCCTGCAGCGCGATACTCATAGGTTTTGATGACGTCACCGCCGACTTCTCCCTCGCCGACTCGGTGCGGTACCCATCCGATGTCAAAAGTTTGCAGGAGGCTTGGCATCTCGTCGTAATGCACATCCCCGATGAGCTTTACATTGGGAATAAACTCGAGACCCGTTTTATATTCCGCGTCCAGAACGGGACCTGCCATCACAAATTGAAAATTTGGCAGCTGTCGTGCCGCTTGTTGAATCAGCTCCAAATCAAGCCGACGCCCAATTTTACCGACATAGCCCACAGTGATCGGTCCTTTAGCGGCACTTATGGTACTGAATCTTTGCGGGTCCACGCCGTTTAGGATCATTGTAACGTCTGATCGCCCGAATCTTCGGGCTAATGCTGCGGTGCCCTCAGAATTCGCGGTGACGTAGGTTGCCGACTCAAACGCGGCAGCGTAGGCTGCCTCAACCTCTTTCTTAATGGCCCCAAAAGCAAAATGGTGTGTCCAGTCGTCTAACAGATCGAGATGGACCATTCGTTGTCCGTTGAACACGATATCCGCAACATTTGAAACTGCTACGAACGGGTTCCACACTAGGGCTGGAATCCGGCCAGAATCTGCACGCGGCCTTCGATATGAATTCTTCGATGTTTCCCACCACCGCTGCCGGTCCGATAGCGACGGCAGGCGCATGGAGTATGAGTTCATCTCGTTGAGGCTCGCATGCTTCGCCGTAAGCGTCATCCGTCGATAGTCACGATACGCAAGCACGGCTGGTTCGGGTCGCGAGTAGACATCGATACGATGGCTGCTTCCGAGTATCTTTGCGGACCACTCTAGAAAGTGACCATCGCGAGTTCGGAACCCCTCACGTATCAATTTTCCACTGCCATGCATAGGGAACGCCAATAGGGTAGGCTCAATTTCCATCTTTAGGCTCCCGGTTCCACATGTTGATCGATATCCTCAAATTGTTCTTTTACTCTCCTGGTTGTCTTCCGTTGCTTACATAAGAGTGCTAGGCCTGCAATCCAGCACACGTAGGAGCAGAGAAGCACTAAGGACACCGCATTGCTGCCACCGACGCGAACCACAGTGAAATTCACCGCGACACTTGCGATAGCGATGGCCAATGACATGAAGGCGGCCAACTTTGTACGGTTAGTCGCAATGACTTTGAGGTAAAGCGGTGCGCTTGCAAACATCACAGCAGATGCCGAGCACAGCGTGATTGCCAGCGACCACGTCGCTGTATACCGGCCGCCTGATACCAAGAAGGTTACCTCTGGGATGAGCAGCACAGCTACCACGCACAACGACACCGACAACAGAATCCAATTGCGCGTCGACTGCCGAAATCTGCCTTCGAACGCATTGGCTAAGTTCCTCGCAACATAGGCTGTTTGTATGGATCGAAACCCTCGGTCCGTCAACGCATAAGCCAGCGTGAATACGGCAATCTCGGGTGCTGGCACCCTTCCGTCCATTACAATCCGGCCCGCGCCACTTACTATCCAAAGCCCAAAATTTAGAATTCCGATCCACTCTGTAAAATAATCGGTCTCTCGCATTGGCTTTGAGATCCACACGGAAGTTCCTAGGCCGACGGCTCCGAATAGATTTCCGACCATTATACAGACCATGGCCCAAGACAGGGATACCGACGGTGCAAGAATAGACATTCCTAGTAACGCAAACACTGGGAATGACGACTTTAGAGCTACTACCAGCAGGTATGAACTGTATTTTCGGCGCCCCAACTCAAGGGAAGCCCGAGCCTCAGCAAGAACAAACGATGCCATTGTCAGCGCAGCAATCACACCAACTGCAACAGATTGCCAGGCTAAAACGCTGTAGAGCGTGCTAGCAAGAGAAGCTAATAATATCGTTAGAACGTCTCGTTGCGTCAACTGTATCTTCGCACCCGACAGCACGGCCGAACGGGCGACACGCGTTCCAATACTTGTCCCAATGACAGCGTTTCCAATGGCCCATATGGCGGTGAGAACGCCATACTTTGCATAATCACTGACGTCTAAGACACGAGTCAGAATCAGTATCTGCCCCAGGGCGAAAAGTACATTCAGAAGCTGTGCTAGGAGAGTTGGCTGCGCGAGCCGATGCGTAAATCTTCTTAGATTATTATTTTCCAAGGCCATGTCAAACTCCTGACGCTGCGCTTGAGGGCGCCTGCTCCAAGAGACACACGAGCTCAGTCGCAACAACCGCTGGTGTCGCCAAGTTCTCGAACCGCAGCCTAGACTGCTTACCGTCTAGCCCAGCAGCCTGACATATCAGGCTTAGAGCCTCGTCGACAGTTGCCCGTTCGCCCAAGTAGGTGACTGTTTCACCAGCAATCTCACGGATTGCGCGTGTTGGGGAAGTAACGATCGGCACCCCAGCCCGCATGGCGTCGATTAACTTCGCCGGAAGTTGAACATCCGCGCCTAGGTCCTCGTTCATCGGGATGAATGCCACATCGATCTGTGAGTAGATTTGAGATAAGCCAGCGTCGGGTGATTCCTCGACGATCCGGTCAGACACAACTCCAGCCTCGACTAGCCCCGACCCCTTGAACACATGTAGTTCAATACTGTCAGAGCCGTTGACAAGGTCCACCAGCAACTTCAGACCCTTGTGGCTTCGCAGGGTTCCGAAAGTGCCGACTCGAATCGGGCGCTCGTTCGAACGCGTGGCCGGCACCACAGGTTCAAGGGCACGGACGTGCGGAACCCTCACTCTCGGCACGAAATTTGAGTCGAAGTTCTCTGCGAGAGCGAATGTTGAAAACGTAAAGCCGTGCGACAGACGTGCAATCTTGCTTTGTGCCATACGGATTCGGTGTGGATGCATCCGGCGGAAAGGGTGCAGAATGATACGGTTCATGACCCTACGCGTGATGAAATCCTGGGCCAATGCTCGATCATCGTCGTCAAGATCAAGGATAACTATGATTGACGGGTCATCAGCTATCGCGCGCCGCACGACGTCAGCTATTGGATCAATCCCTTTGCTAACCCACACCACCCGCTGCACAGTAGAGTCCGAGCTGGTCCAGCGAAGCTGATCCCTTGATGCGAACGGCTTGACTTCTTTCCCGAACTGTCGAATGCCGGACCACTCGGGTCCGTCCTGGAAAGCCCAGACCGCGGTTGGCCCGATCTGTTCAGCCACCGATGCCATTGCCAAAGCACGCCCAACTGCGTTGGAGCTAATTGAGTGCGAGATTATGGAAATTTCGTACACGGTCGTCCTTAGAAGGCACGCCAAGACACGCGTCTGGCGCTTGGGTGAGTGTGGTAAGACGTCAGGCCTCAGTAAGCCCCGTCGCTCCCAGCGACAGCCTTCACGGTCTTGGCAATAATCAGAATGTCCCCAACCATCGACCAGTTCTCCACGTACGAGAGATCGAGTCGCACAGTCTCTTCCCACGACAGGTCGCTCCGACCACTGACCTGCCAGAGACCAGTGATGCCCGGCTTGACGAGGAGACGGCGTCGTACATCTCCGTCGTAGGTCTCTACCTCGCGACGCAACGGCGGACGCGGGCCGACCACGCTCATCTCGCGGCGCAGCACGTTGAAGAACTGGGGCAGCTCGTCGATGCTGTACCGGCGCATGAACTTGCCGACCTTCGTGACCCGCGGATCCTCACGCATCTTGAACAGCACGCCGCCCTCGCTCTCGTTCTGAGCGAGCAGCTTGTCGACCTGCTTGTCGGCGTCCTGAACCATGCTGCGGAACTTGATCATCGGGAACGGCTTACCGTCGATGCCCATGCGCTCCGACTTGTAGAACACCGGACCACGGCTCGTCAGCTTCACAGCCGCAGCCACCACCAGCAGGATCGGAGAGATCAGAAGCAGAACCGTTGCCGCGAAGACGAAGTCGAAAGCCGTTTTGCTGAACCGCGTCGCACCGTTGTACTGCGGCTTCTCCACGTGAATCAGCGGGAAGCCGGCAACGGGACGCATGACCAGGCGCGGACCGGCCACGTCGACCACACCGGGCGCCACGACCAGATCGACGTTCTTCTTCTCGAGGTCCCACACCATCTTGCGAATGCCCTTGTGGCCCAGGTGCTCGGTCGCGGTCACAGCCACGGTATCGGCACCCGACGCCTCGATTGCCTCGGTCACGGTGTGTTCGTCGCCGAGGACAGGTATCTCGTAACCGTCGACGGTCACTGCATCATCGGCGCCGTGCACCTCGTAGCGCGGTAGGCACATGCCGACCACGCTGTAACCGGCCGACGGAGAACGCTCGAACTGCTTGGCCATCGCCACAGCGGCCTTGCGGCTACCGACGATAAGGACCGACGTCTGGTACTGGCCCTTCTTGCGCTGGCCTGCAACGCTCTTACGCCACACCCACCGAGTGAGCAGCAGGCCGAGCAAACCGATCGGCAGAGCGATAGCCAGATAGAGCCGCGCAATGTCGATCTTGAACAGAAGCGACAGAATGGCGATGACGCCGAACAACCGGAACGTCGCCGACACGATGCGGCGATATTCCTCCGCGCCGTTACCGATGACACGCGGCGAGCGCGTACGGAAGATCGCGAGGAACGCGATCCACAGACCAGCCAGCGCGAGCGACACCCCTGTGTATGCGTAGAACGCCGTGGGCTGACCTGCTTGCGCCTCGCCGAAACGAATGAGCTGAGCGAGCGCGACCGCGGTGACGACGACCAGAACGTCCGTGACCCTCAACCGGTCGACGTACTGGTGTTCCCACACGCGCCGAGACGTGAGACGACGAACGCGCCACGCCTGCCTTGCCGGAGATACCCCCTGCGGAGCCTGCTGCACCGATCCCAGTGTTGCCACCGACTCCCCCTCCTTACGATGCTCCGACAGCTTGTGGCCGACGGTCCGATGGGTTCTGAGCGAACCTTCTCCACTCACATCCGCACTGACGTGAAGAAAACCGGTCACTGTTGCCCGCTGTTCGAGCTTTCAAATTTTCGCACGCAGTCAGGTTTAGAACTCTGCCAAGTGGGTTACATCACAGGACGATCACGTAACCATTCCTGGTGTATCACACCCGCAGGTAGCCCTGCAGACACAATGAGAGTAATTCCCGACCAGACCAAGCATCGCTGCACGTCTTCGCGGCGTTACAGCCGGCACCGACCGTCGATCGACTGCCGAATCATGCTGCGACACAGCGTTTCTGTGACATCGATTCACAATCACAACCCCGTTGTCGTGATTGTTAACAACGTAAAAACTTTTCCCGACGCGCATTTCGGACGATGGCAGGCGCCATCCATCACGAAACAATCCATTGAACGGATTGATGCTCGATCGACGATCATTCTGCCGGGTCGTGAGGACACTATCCAAACGGAGACGCAATTGGTTCGTTCAACTGAACGACATTAGTTTTCTCCGTCGGGCACGCTGGTTTTCTTCAGGTCACGGACGACCGAGCCCGCGGTACGTCCAGCCGGCGTCGCGCCATTGCTGCGGATCGAGACAATTTCGGCCGTCGATCAGGACTTTCGCCCGGACCACGCCGTCGAGATCGGCAGGCGTCAAAGCCTTGAACTCTTTCCACTCCGTCAGGACGAGCACGACGTCGGCACCCTCACAGGCGTCGAGCGCCGAGCTGCTGTAGCCGAGCGTCGGGAAGAGCGCACGAGAGTTGTCCGTGGCCTTCGGGTCGTACACGTTGACCGCTGCGCCCTGAAGCTGGATCTGGCCGGCGACATTCAAGGCCGGCGAATCGCGGACGTCGTCGGAATCGGGCTTGAAAGCGGCACCGAGCACGGCGACGCGAGCGCCGAGGAGCGATCCGCAGGCTTCACGCGCCAACTCGACCATGCGGGTGCGTCGTCGCATGTTGATGTTGTCGACCTCGCGGAGGAACGTCAGCGCCTGGTCGGCACCGAGCTCACCGGCGCGAGCCATGAACGCGCGGATGTCCTTGGGGAGGCAGCCACCGCCGAAGCCGATGCCTGCATTGAGGAACTTGCGGCCGATGCGCTCGTCGTGACCGATGGCGTCGGCCAGTATCTTGACGTCCGCTCCAGACGCTTCGCAGACCTCGGCGATGGCGTTGATGAACGAAATCTTCGTGGCCAGAAATGCATTGGCCGACGCCTTGACCAGCTCCGCCGTCGCGAGATCGGTGACGAGGAACGGGATCTGCTCGTCGAGCAGCTGCGCATAGACCTCACGAGCCAGAGCCTCTGCGCGGCCGGGACGGTCACGGTCGACGCCGAGCACCAGACGATCGGGGTGCAGCGTGTCCTTGACGGCAAAGCCTTCGCGGAGGAACTCGGGGTTCCACGCCACCTCGACGTCGTCACCCGCGGGCGAGAGCTCACGAGCCCGCGCACCCAGGCGAGACGCGGTGCCGACGGGAACCGTCGACTTACCGAAGATCACGGCAGGCTTGGTCAGCAGCGGAGCGAGGGTTTCGACGACGGAGTCGACGTACACCATGTCGGCGGCGTACTCGCCCTTCTTCTGGGGCGTGCCCACACCGAGGAAGTGGACGTCGGCGAACTCCGCGGCTTCCTCGTACGACGACGTGAAGCGCAGCCGGCCCGCGGCAATGTTGCGCTGCAGCACCTCTTCGAGGCCGGGCTCGTAGAAGGGGACCTCACCGGCTTCGAGCTTGGCGAGCTTGGCGGGATCGACGTCGACACCCAGAACCTCGTGCCCCAGCTCGGCCATGCACGCCGCATGGGTTGCACCGAGATAGCCCGTGCCGAAAACCGTGATCCGCATGATCTGTGTGTCCCCCGGATTGCAAATGAGTATGCGCAGGAACGTCGACGTTCCAACAGGGAGATAGTAGAGCCACGCACCGACAACTGCCTCATCGGACAACTTCCGTTCATTCGAACGAAATACCAAGTTACTCGCCGGTTTACGTGGGAGGGCGGCCGCGCCACCCGTGCGCGGATGGTTGATCCCTGTTGCAACCACCACGCACGGCTAGACAGGCCGTCGCAACGCATTCAGGTTGGTCAGGATCACACCCGCGATGACCGTGACTCCACCGACGGCCTGGGCGAGAGAGAACGGTTGCCCGAGCGCCACACTGATCAGCACGGTGAAGACGGTGATGAGATTCAGGTACACACCGGCCCGCGCGGGTGGAATGACCGTCAGCGCCTTGTTCCACATGACGTAGGAGATGACCGACGGTCCGAGGCCGACGAACAGCAACGCCCAGATCGGGCCGGATTCGACGGGTATGTGCGGCCCGCCCGTCAGCAGGACCACGGGTGTCAGGACGACGATCACGATGACCGCTTGCACGGCCGTCGCGGTGATCGGCGGGATGGTCGTGCGGCGTCGTCCGAGCAAGGTGTAGGCAGTCCACGCGCAGATGGCGCCGACCATCAGAACGTTGCCGAGGCCGAGGCCCGTCGACACCAAGGTCGTCGGGTGGCCGTCGCTGAGAACCCACAGGACACCGACCAGTGCGACGCCGATGCCCAGCACCGACGTTCTGTTCAGTCGTTGGTGCAGGAACAGCGCGGCGGCGAGGCTGATCAATGCCGGGTTGAACGCGTTGATCAGCGACGCACTGACCGGAGTGGTGTGCTGCAGCGCCGAGTACAGAAGAAAGTTGTAGGCCAGCAGGCCGAAGAGTGCGGGCGCGATCATCGTCGGCCAGGATCTGGCGACCACCGACCAGTCGGGCTTCTCGATCAGCTGAGCCAGAGCAAGCAGCGGGACCAGAGCGATGACCCAGCGCGACGCCGTCAGATCCAGCGGAGAGATCGACGAGACCGCGGCGCCGCCCACGACATAATTGCCTGCCCAGAAGAGTGTGGCGGCAAGGAGGGCACCCATCCCGAGAACAGTGGCGCGAGCGGTGGTGCCGGTGGACATGGGTCAGATTGTGCGGCTTCGCCACCCGTGCGCGCAAAGTTGGCCTCCGCTCGGCCTATTCGCGCACGGCCGGTGCTATCGCAGGTTGAATACGACGTTGTAGGCGGGTCGGCGCCGAATCCTCACTCGAAATCCCGATCCTCACGGCATGCATCGCCTGAGCATTACGAGCGGGAGTGAGGATTCGCGAGCCCGGCCGTCAGCCATCGATTCGCAGCACGATCTTCCCGCTACTCGCTTCGGACCGAGCATGGGCCCGCGCCGCATCTCGGAACGACATGACCTCACTGACGTGCGGCGTGTAGTGCCCGGCGTCGGCAAAGACTGCTGCACGACGCAGTAGAGCCAAGTCGTTTTCGGCGTTCACGCTGCGCACACCCAGGTCGCTCGCACCTCGATGATCTGCGACGGTGACGACATGTGCTGCGCCACCGGCAAGTTCGATCAGCTGAGGAAGCGACCCTGACCCCGCCGCGTCCAAGGCGAGGTCGACGCCGTCGGGAGCCACGGCGCGGACGCGGTCGACGAGTCCGTCGCCGTAGGTCACGGGCGTTACGTTCATGGCACGGAGGCGCTCGTGGTTGGCCTCGCTTGCGGTGCCGACGACGCGCACCCCGTCGGCGACTGCAAAGGCCGCGGCCGCGCTTCCCACGGCACCGGCGGCTCCGTCGACCAGCAGACTCGAGCCGTGGCCCAGTGCGTCCAACGCTCGTAGCGCGGTCACCGACGCCAGCCCCGCCGCGGCAGCCTCGTCGTCGGTCCACACTGCGGGCACCTTCGCCCACGCGGTGAGGACCGCGTACTCGGCGGTCGTGTCGCTGACGCCACCGAGCCCGAACACCTTGTCGCCGATCGCGACATCGGTGACACCGTCACCGAGTTCTTCGACGATGCCCACGGCGTCGCGACCAGGGATGGCCGGTAGCTCGAGCGGCAGAACCTCTTTCAGATGCCCAGCCCGCAGGAGTCTGTCGATCGGATTGATACTGACGGCCAGCACGCGGATGCGCACCGAATTCGGTCCGGCATGCGGATCGGAACGCTCGGCGACTTCGAGCACCGAGGGGTCACCGAACGAGTTGTACTGCACTGCGAGCATTGACGGGCCTTCGCCTTCGAATCGAGGAGTATGTTCGAATCAACCGTAGAACCTCTCGTCGATGTCAGGTTCAAGCCTTTGTGAGGGGAGTCACCTATGCGGATCGGCGAATTGGCGCGACGCACGGGGGCCAGCGTCCGATCGCTGCGCTACTACGAGGAGTGCGGCCTGCTGGATTCACGGCGCAGCGGGTCAGGCGCACACCGTGTCTACGACGCCGACGCGGTCGATCGAGTCAGGCTGCTGCGTCAGCTCTATTCGGCAGGCCTGTCGAGCACCGTCATCGCGTCGATCCTGCCGTGCGTGGACGCGCCGTCGTCGGATGTCACTCGGGAGTCCATCGCAATCATGCTCGCCGAGCACGACCGTCTCGGCGAGCAGATGCAGGCTCTCGCCGAGACGCGTACTCAGCTCAGCTACCTCATCGAGCACGCGAACAGGTATCTCGAAACAGCAACGCCTGCATAATGTCTCGTCACTGATCCAGCTTCTTGATCTCCGACGCCGGAACCCCTGCCACCATCGTCCGAGCCGGAACGTCTCGCGTGACGACGGCACCCGCCGCGACGATGGCGTCGTCGCCTACGGTCACCCCTTGCAAGATCATCGCCGACGCGCCGATCCACACGCCTCGCCCGATGACGATGGGTGCCGACGTGATGCCCGTCCGCCGCTCGTCCGGGCCGATCGGATGGCCCGAGGTGATGAGGCTGACGCTGGGACCGATCATGACGTCGTCGCCGATGTCGATTCCGCCGATGTCGTTGAAACGGCAGCCCTGATTGACGAAGACGTTGCGGCCGACGGTGATGTTGATTCCATGATCCGAATAGACCGGCGGGATGAGATGAAAGGACTCGTCGACGGTTCTGCCGGTCAGCTCGCTCCATGCCGCGCGAATCGCATCCTGCTCTGCATAACGCAGTAAGTTCAGGTCCTCGGTCAGTCGGATCGCGCGTTGGACTCGTTCGACGAAGCTCACCCCAGCATCCTCGTCGGCCCATGGCTCGCGGACAAGACACCCCGTTCCGGTCGAAATGTCGCCTGCGATTTTCGGACCGCATGGCTCGCGCTACGCTGGCGGGGGCTTACGGCCCGATGAAAGGATTCACCCGTGGCAACGATCAGACCCGGAACTGCCTCTGACGCAAGCGAAATCGGCGAGATCTTCAGCGAGGCATTCGACGGTGATCCGGTATGGGCAGCGCACCTGCCCGATGCATCGACGCGACGCCGCGCGCTCGCCGAGTTCTACGCAAGCGAGGCCGAGGGCACACCCGAGCACGTGGACGTCGCAGTCGACGAGGACGGAAAGTTGCTCGGCGCGCTGTTATGGGAACCTCCCGGCCCCCGTGACGAATCCGGCAGCTCGAGTCCTACCGAAGCCGGTCGTGCACATGATCGAGCGATCGAAGATCAACGACCGGACGAACCGCACTGGTACATCCACGACATCGCCACATCGGCGCGAGCCCGAGGTACCGGAGTGGGCACGTCGCTGATTCAGTACCGCCTGGACCAAATCGGTTCCACAACAGCCTTTCTCGAATCCACGACGCCCGCGAGCCGACGACTCTACGAACGATTCGGTTTCGAAGCCCGCATCACCGACGGGATGATTCCCGGCTCGTCGGCCATGATCCGCCGCGCGTGATGGTGAAACAACACCTGCCGACGGACCTTTCGCGAATCCGGACGAGTCAGGCGACCGTGAATCTGACGGTGTTCGCCAAGGGGTTCAGGTAGGTCGTGCTCACCGCGTTGGGCGCGACGACGACCGAGCCGCCACCTGATGGCATCGGGAACGTGACCTGGCCGGTCAGAGGAACGAACGCCCGTGAGTCGGAGGGAAGCAGAATCGACGGATTCCCGCTCCCTGCGCCGTCGGAACCAGAGGCAGACAGGTAGTTCACAGAGATGGCGTTGTGACACTGGGCTGTGAAGAAGGGCAGCCACGTCACACTCACCGTCACCATCCCTGGCCGGTCGTGCGGCGTATGCACGAAGCCCGTCAACTGTCCGCTGCACGGCACCGAAAAATTCACACCCAGTGAGTACGCCACCGGAAGCGGAGTCACGTCCTGGTGATGCGCGTGCGCCAATGCAGGCGCACCGATAGCCGACACCACCACTGCACCGGCAATTGCCGCCAACCTCGCCACCGCTGTCTTGATCATGGGAACGGACCTTACAGACCAGGCAAATCGGGCATTCCGCTCGTCAAGTGTCGTCGTTCCCCAGAAGGCGGCGTTCTAGCACACCTTACGGAAGTTGCGCTTTAATTATGTACATGACTACATTGCCGGTCGCAGATGCACGGGCTCGTCTGTCCAATATCGTCGACGACGCGGAACGTACCCACGCCCGCTACGAGATCACCCGCAACGGCCACCGCGTCGCAGTGCTGCTCGGAGCCGACGATTTCGACGCGCTGCAAGAGACCATTGCCGTCCTGTCGGACCAGGAACTGCTGGCCTCGCACGTCCAGGGACAGACCGAGCTGACCAAGGGTGACAGTCTCGACGCTGAACAGTTGGCAGCGGCCATGAAGGCTGCTGGCCGGTCCGGTCGAGCGTGAGCGAACCCGGCGAACCGTACCGGCTTGTTATCGCGCGGTCCGCGTCCCGCGCCCTCGGGCATAGTCTTCCAGAAAAGGTCGCCGCAGCTGTCTACGAGTTCATCACCGGCGCGCTGCTGGACAATCCCCAGCGGGTGGGCAAACCCCTCGCCCCGCCGCTCGCCCCTGCCTACAGTGCTCGGAGGGGCACCTACCGCGTTCTCTACCTGATCGACACAGAGCAACGCACAGTGCAGGTCACCGCAATTTGGCACCGATCGGATGCCTACCGCTGAAGTGAGTTCGTCCGTCGCTGTGGGCTCCGGATCTGATCGTGTGACGAGATGGACTTCGGCTCTCCGATTGCTGCCGAGAAGCACGAAATACCCGCGGCAGGTCCTCTCGACGCGGAAAACAGACCGCTTTACAGGATCGCGGCTGCGTCGACACAGACCGACCACCCGGTTACGGAGTCGTTCTTGGAACCGAAACAACGAATGTTTGCCGAATCGGGGTCCGGGTAGCCCCGACTCAACTCTTCGGTTGAGACAACAGCTGGGAGCCAGCACCGGCTAGCTCCTGGCTGTCGGCGCGGATGCCCGCAGTACTGTTCGCTGTTGCCTCGCTTACAGTACTGCTGGTGTTCGAGCGTAGTTGCGCCACAACACTTTCGATGCGTGTACACCCAAGTGCACTGCGACACGTGATCACCAGCCTGCCGAATACTTCCAGACCTCCCGTTCTGAGCCTTCAACCGTCCAAACCCTTGTATACCCCCCAGGGTACTTGCATACCCCCCTAGGTATATGGCACAGTCGGCACAGACCTACTTCCACCACCCGACTAGAGCCAGACAGATACCCCCACCCGTATAAGGATCCTTATGCCTCAGCCAGAGATCGCGCCGCCCCACGACACCGAAACGAACGGCGGCCCTACGCCCGGACCCCTCGGCCGAATGGGGTACGCGATGGTCACCCTCCGCAGGTGGGTGTTCGGTTTCTGGCTGATCGCACTCGTCGCTCTGGGATCCGCCGCGCCCTCGGTGTTCGGGTCTCTCGCGGGCGCGGGTTGGCAGGCCAACGGGTCCGAGTCCGTCCAGGTTCGTGAGCTGGCCCAACAACACTTCGGCGGGAACTCGTCGGCCGCAGTACAGGTCGTCATGCACTCCGACAACTCGTCGATCGACTCCCCTGCGATGCAACAGACCCTCACCGAGGTAAGTGACGTTTTTGCCGGCGACAGCCGATTCGGCGAGGTCGTCCCACCACAACCCGGCATGACGATCAGCCCCGACGGGCACACCGGGATAGTCGTCGCAGGCGCGAACGCGAGCACCGACGACATGGTCAAAGCCGTGGACGACGTCAAAGGCGACCTCACCGCACTGTCCGGTGACGGCATCGAGGTGTATCCCACCGGGTCGTCCGCGTTGTGGTCGGACTTCAACAAGGCCAATCACGACGCGATGATCAAAGCCGAATTGTTCTCGTGGCCAGTCACATTGGCGATCATGGTGCTCGCGTTCGGTTCGCTCGTAGCAGCAGGCCTTCCTCTCCTACTGACCGTTGCCGGGCTCGTCGCATCGGCGGGCGGATTGGTCCTACTCAATCAGGTGACACCGATTTCGGTGTGGGCGATGAACTTCGCGATGATGTTCGCGCTCGCGCTGGGCATCGATTACGCCCTGTTCATCGTCTCGCGCTTCCGCGACGCCCTTCGACAGGGCGATCCGCGGGCTGCAGTTGCCGAAACCATGGATACCGCAGGCAAAGCCGTCGTCCTGTCCGGCCTGACCGTCTTGGTCAGCCTGTCCGCGGTCCTGCTCGTTCCGGCGCCTGCGGTGCGGACGATGGCCGTCGGCATCATGCTGGCTGTCGCATTCGTGTTGATCGCCACCATGACGTTGCTTCCTGCAACGCTGGGCGCACTCGGCCCGAAGGTCAACGCCGCGTCACTTCCCTACGCCAAGCGTCAACAGCACCGCTCGCCCAAATTCGCTGCGTGGGGAAACCTCCTGCACAAGCATCCGTGGCCGTTCGCGATCGTCTCCGTCGGCGTTCTCGTCGCGCTGGCGCTGCCGGTTCTCGGACTGAAAGTGGCGATGCCGTCGATCGCCGTCGTCCCGCAGGACGCACCGGTACGCCAGGGCTATGAGCTGGTTCAGGCACAATTGGGCGACGGCGCACCCGGCGCCCTGCAGATAGTCGTCCCGACGTCCGATGCCGGCGTGACCGCGTCGTCGGCCGCCTCGGTCGACGGGATCGCCATGGTCACGCCTCCGCAACCGGCCTCCGATGGGTCCGATTATGCTCTGCTGCAAGCACTTCCGACCGTCGGCCCGTCGGATGCTTCCATGTCCACGATTCTCGCCGATCTACGTGGAGAACTTCCAGAGTCTGCCCTCGTCGGCGGCGCCCCGGCGGAGAATGTAGACCTGCAGCAGGCATTGAACGATTACCTCCCGCTGGTCGTCGGCATCATCCTTGCTCTCGGCTTCGTTCTACTGCTCGTCGCTTTGCAGGCGCCCGTCATCGCGATTCTAGGAACCGTGGTCAGCCTGCTGTCGACGGCTGCAGCGTTCGGTACCGCGAAACTGATCTTCCAGGACGGCCACGGCGCGTCGCTCCTGGGCTTCACACCCCAGGGATTTCTCGACGGCTGGGGCCCGGTCTTCTTCTTCGCGATGATCTTCGCCATCGCCATGGACTACACCGTCTTCTTGCTTGCTACGGCGAAAGAGCATTACGAACGATCCGGCGATCCGAAAACCGCCCAGGTCGACGGCCTCGCGCATTCCGGGCGGGTCATCTTCGCAGCCGCAGCGGTCATGGTGGCGGTGTTCTTCACGTTCGCCTTGTCGGATCCGCTCCCACCCAAGGAAATGGGGATTATTCTCGGTGTCGCCGTCCTGCTCGACGCAGTCCTCATCCGACTGATCCTGCTTCCGGTCCTTCTACGGGTGACCGGCCACGGAGCGTGGTGGTCGCCGCGCTGGCTCCGCAGGATTCTGCCGTCCATACGGTTCTCGCACTGACAAAAGCTCCATCAGACAACGAGTTTCAGTTTTCCGAATCGAACGACGAAAGGACGATGACCATGAACATTGCACTCTCCACCACCGTGACCGACACCGACTTCGACGCCGCCGTCGAGAAGACCAAAGCGGCACTGGCCGAGCAGGGATTCGGAATCCTTACCGAAATCGACATGCAGGCGACGCTGAAAGCCAAACTCGGCGAGGACATGGAGCCGTATCTGATCCTCGGAGCATGCAACCCTCCCCTAGCGCACCGTGCCGTCGGCGTGATGCGACAGATCGGACTACTGCTGCCGTGCAATGTCGTCGTTCGAGCCGACACGTCCACACCCGGATCGGTGATCGTCGAGGCCATGAATCCGGCAGTCATGGTCGAGGTGACGAGCGAGCCAGGTCTGTCCGACGTCGCCGACGAGGCCACCACGAGACTGAAGGCCGCTATCGCCGCCCTGACGGACTAGACGGCCGGGCGATGTTCCTCTATGCCCCCGGGGGTACCCTGGAGCTCATCAACACCCCCTGAGGAGACGGACATGATCGGCGACGAAGACAGCATCGCTTTGGTACTCAACCGCTTGCGACGAGCGCACGGCCAACTCGCCGGAGTCATCGGAATGATCGAGAACGGGCGGGACTGCAAAGACGTCGTCACCCAACTTGCCGCCGTATCCCGAGCCCTGGATCGGGCGGGGTTCAAGATCGTCGCCACCGGTCTGCGCGAATGCATGACCGGCGACACGGCGGACAACAAGGAGCCCATGACCGAAGCGGAGCTGGAGAAACTGTTCCTCGCCCTGGCCTGATCGTCACGGTGCTACACCGGCGACTGAGTCAGCTCCGCGGAACGGCAGTCAGGCGACCGTGAACCTGACCGTGTTCGCCAACGGATCCAAGTACGTCGTGCTCACCCCGTTGGTCGTCACAGTCATCGATCCCCCGCCCGATGCCATGGGGAACGTGATCTGCCCGGTCAGCGGCTGGAAAGCCCGCGACTCGAACGGCAGCAGGATCAGGCGCGTTCCACTACCCTCGCCGTTTTCGCCCACTGCGGACCAGTAGTTCACGAATATCGCGTTGTGGCTGCTCCAGCTCTCCGCAACGAAATGTCCCGACGCGCCCACCTCCACGCCGGGATGCGCCTTGGGTGATTGTGCGGGAGCGACGGAGCCGGACCAGGCTCGGTGTCGCGGTAGCTCTGCTTTCGATCTACGCCCGAGAACACGATCCGATCACTTCGATCCCACGGAGGACGCGCGCGGGTCAGACTGAGGCTTCGTGACCGTAGCCGACGATCGGAGACCGGATGAAGCCTCTCGCCAGGTCCGCGTCTGCGATTGCGGCGGCCGTGATCGCGATCCTGGTCGGTTTCGGCCTCGGCTCGGTCGCGCACGCGAACCCAGCCGTCGACCCGGTCAGCGCCCTGCAGGAAGCCGGCGTCCCCACTGAAGTCGCCGTGTTGGCAGCGCAGCCGACGCTCGTGGCGGGCGGCGTCGACACCGTGAGCTTCGAGTCTCGAGGCGACGCGGTCGTCGATCACGCGGCCCAGCGCGTGACGGTGACGCTCGGCGGGCCGTCCGTACACATCGGTTGGGCCAACCTGCGTACGGGAGATGCGGGGATCAGCGATCGGGCAGGTGTGCTGCCCACCGGCGCCGGGCCGGTGGTGATCGTGGTCTACGGGGACGGCGGTCCTGGTCCGACGGCTGCACTGATTCGGGTGTAATTCACTTACTTGACAAACTGAAGAGTAAGCTGGCCTCGCCGAACCCCGTCGAGAAAGTGGCCACGTCATGCCCGAAACGAACGCCAATCGCTACGTCCACATCGTCGCTCCGAAGCAAGCCGAGACCGTCGAAGAGACGCGCATGCCGGAGCCGTCCGAATTCGGCGTCGTCGTCGCGATCACCTACTGCGGAATCTGCGCGACGGATACACACGGCTACTCGTCGGCTGCGCTGCCGCCGGCGGTGTTCGGGCACGAGTGGACCGGAAAGGTGCTGGCCATCGGATCGGGCGTGACGACGGTGACGGTCGGGCAGCGGGTCGTGGCAGGCGTCGGGCCTGCGTGCGGCAAGTGCGCCATGTGCACCGCCGGTCATGCGGCGCACTGCGATCTCGCCTTCGCCGAGGCCAACGGAATCACCGACGACGCACCCGTCCACGGCGGCTTCGGCACGGTCCTCGCGGTCTCCGAGCGTCGTGTCGTCCCCGTCCCCGACGCGCTGTCCGACGAAGAGGCAGCCCTCGTCGAACCCGCCACAGTCACGTTCCACGCCGTCAAGCGCACGGCGATGAAGGTGGGATCGACGGTGGTCGTGCAGGGCGCAGGCCCGATCGGACTCCTCACGGCACAGCACGCACGCAACAGCGGCGCGGGACGTGTCATCGTGTCGGAGCCGTCGCAGGCGCGTCGTGACGCGGCCGTGAAGCTGGGGTTCCGCGATGTGGTCGAGCCGTCGGAACTCGCGGATGTCTTGAAGGCCGCCACCAACGGGCTCGGTGCCGACGTGCTGTTCGAATGCACCGGCGTCGCACAGCTTTTCCAGCCGTCGGCCGAGTTGGTGCGCCGCGGCGGAATCCTGTCGCTGCTCGGCTACCCGGGCACGGACTCGCAGGTCAGCTACGGCGACTGGCAGAGTCGCGAACTGACGGTCATCGGATCGCTGGCCTATTCGCACGAGGACTTCGTCGGATCGATGACGGCGATCGCCGAGGGCCGCGTCGACGTGCTGTCACTGCACACCGGAACCATCGGCTTGGGTGAGTTGACCGCAATGTTCGACGAGTTGGATTCGGGACAGAGCGTGCACGCGAAGGTTCTGGTGGATCCGCGGCGGTAGGTCGTTCACACTGTGGTCGTGAGGAAACTGTCGACCGCAGCGATCTTGGCCGTGCTCGGCGCCGCAGGACTGTTCAACGGAGTGTCCTTGGTGACCGATTCCTCGGGCCGTTCGCTGGGATTGCGCGTCGACATGCTCCCGTCGTGGCACACGTGGGACTACCGCTACTCGGGCCTGTTCGTGCTGGTGTTCCTCGGGATGTTGCCGCTCCTCTGCGCGACGGCGTTGCTCGTCGACATCACCGGGGCATCCACTGCGGCAGGACTGATCGGGGCTTTGGCCATCGGGTGGGTGCTGTGGCAGATCGTCGTGCTCGACCTGTGGGTCCCGAGGGCGCACCTCGCGTTGATCGTCGCCGGTGCGGCATTGGTTCTGCTGTCGGGAATCTCGTTGCGCCGCAGGCGCTCAGCTCAGGAGACGTTCAAGTAGGGCGTCCACGCCACGAACGAGCGGCCCATGGATGTGCACGTGAGTTGACCCTTGACGCCGACTTCGCACGTCGCACCGCCGTAGCTGAGTGTGCCCTGCAGCGGCGTGCTTCCGGCCCGGCCGCGAGGACCACCGATGCCGAACGTCGGGTGCGCAGGGAACCACGGAACATCGATCTGTACGTCGTAGACGCGAGGTGTGAACGGGACCTGGCTCATGATCATGCCGTTCGGAAGATCGCAGCCCACGATTCCGCCCGGATACATCGCGCAGTTCGCAGCTGGCCCGTACGAGAAGTACGCGGTATCGCCCTGCAGATAGTTGGCTGGGTTCTGCGGCGCGGGAGCATATTCGTCCGCGGACGCGGTGCCTGCGGAAAGAACCATGGCTGCAGCGCCGGCGGCTGCCACAGCGACGAGCTTCTTGATCGAGAGCATCTGACGTCTCCTTGCCGTTGATTCCCGGGCACGGGGTGTGTCGACGGTCGGGTGGGGGGTGTTACGTCGTCGCCTGCTGCGGAATCCTCACGGCGATTCCTGATTCTCATCCAATGCATCGCGTGAGGAGTGGAGGTGCGGGTGAGGATTCCGGAGGGCGCTGCGGTGGTCCCCGTACATCCCGAGCCGCGGACAGTTCACCGCGGCCTGACCGAGGACCCTGAACCACCCACTTCCCTTTCCGCAGCACTGATGGCATCATCTATCGATATTCGATAGCTTTGTATCGGATATCGATAGAAAGGACTCGTCATGGGACGGATCGTCGTCGCGGCTCTTCGAGTCGTCATCGCGCTCGCGCTTGCGGGTTCGGTGTTCGTGCAAGCCGTCATGGTGCCGTTGACGTGGATTGATCTCGACGACGCGCCCGCCTCGGTGCGTGTACCGCTGGTCGTGATCGTCGTGCTCGGGATCGTCACCCTCCAAATAGTCGCGATCTGCGTGTGGAGGCTACTGACGCTGGTCCGCAAGGGAACCGTGTTCTCCACCAGATCTTTTCGGTTCGTCGACGTCATCATCGGCGCCGTGACGGCAGCTGCCGTTCTCGCGTTCGCCCTCGCGGTGGTGTTGGCTCCGGGAGAAGCGGTGCCGCCGGGAATCGTTGGGTTGATCTGCGGCGCATCGTTGGTGATCGGAGGAGTGGCTCTACTGGTCCTCGTACTGAGAATGCTTTTGTCACAAGCGGTTGCGCGCGATACCGAAGCCACCAAGCTGCAGTCCGAACTCGACGAAGTCATCTGATGCCCATCGTCATCGACATCGACGTCATGCTCGCGCGTCGGAAAATGTCCGTCGGCACTCTCGCCGAACTCGTCGGCGTGACGCCTGCCAACATCGCCGTGCTGAAGAACGGGCGCGCGAAGGCCGTTCGCTTCACGACACTCGAAGCGCTCTGCGAAGCACTGGACTGCCAGCCCGGCGACCTACTTCGGTGGGAGCCCGCTTCCGACCTACGAATCGCCGACGCGTAAGCCCGGATCTGTTGCGACGGTGATCATCTGGTCTCGTGTGAGGACATCACTCGACACATCGATCTTGCTGCCGTCCGGCACGTAAGCGATAACGCGGCGATCGGAGATGTCCAGAACGATTCCATCGTCGTCGGTACGTCGTTCGTCGACGGTTCCGGCGAAACAAGGGCCGGGCCCGTCGTCGGAGTGCAGCACCCGCACGGCCAGCTGTCCGGCGCGGCCGTCGACGGACACCTTTCCGATCGCGGTTACTTCCTCCCCGCCGGTCGTTGACTCGAAAGCGAACGGAGGCCACGACGGATCCGGTTCGACGACGACGTCCTCCGGCACCGACTGCACCAACGCGTCGGACAGTGCTTTCATCTCTGGTTCGGACAGCCAGGAAGCGTCGCCGCCACCAACAATCGCAAAATTGATGCGCTCCATCTCCTCCGGTTGGATGACCTCGTCGCATCCGGGGATCGAGATTGCGTCGGACTGCGGCTCGTTCGACAGACCCGCGACGACGGTGCCCGCCGCGACGATTCCGACGATCACTGCCGCCGTCGACCATGCAGATCCGCGTGCGCTTTCGGTGCTCATGGAGGTAATCGTATGGGTGCCGCTGTAGCTGCAACTCGCATGCAACCAAAGCCTGGATACGCTCGAGCCGGGCGAGAGTGGAGCCTGCAGGAACGAACCAATTCAGGAGGCAGACATGACCGAACCCGTGACCCTGCGCCAGCTCACCGGCCTACCCGATGCTCCGGCTGCGCTGAGCGACTCCACCCTTGTGATGATCGACTGCCAGAACACGTACACCGAGGGTGTGCTCGAACTCGAGAACGTTCAGCCCGCTTTGGATGCTGCGGCAGCGCTGCTCGATCGTGCGCGACGCGCAGGCACCCCGATCGTGCACATCATGCACGACGCGGGCGTCGGAACCCCGTACGACGTCACGGCCGACATCGGCCGAATCGTCGACCGCGTCGCACCCCAGGGCGACGAGAAGGTCATCGTCAAGAACTTCCCGAATTCGTTCGTCGGCACCGACCTCGACGACACGTTGAAGGCGCTCGGCCACGAGAAATTGTTGTTGGCGGGCTTCATGACTCACATGTGCATCAACTCCAGCGCGCGTGGGGCGTTCAGTCTCGGATATCAGCCGACCGTCGTCGCAAGTGCAACCGCAACACGACGCCTTCCCGACGCGGCCGCCTCGGCTCTGCAGGTAGCCAGCCTCGCCGCGATTTCCGATCTGTTCGGCGTCGTGGCTCCCGACGTCGCGTCCATACCCGACTGATCTGTAAGGTGCGTCGAGACCCGCGCACACCCGATGGGAGGGCACCGACATGGTCACCGTGCACGGACCCACCGTCGACGATCAGACGAGATGCATCCATTACGCGACGGCCCTCGACATCGTCGCGATGGAGTTCCACTGCTGCGGCAAGTTCTATCCGTGCTACCTGTGCCATGACGAGACCGAGGATCATGCGCGGACCGTCTGGCCTGCGTATACCTTCGACTCCCCCGCGATTCTGTGCGGCGTTTGTCGTACTCGCATCAGCATCGAGAGCTACCTGAACGTTACCGAATGCCCGCACTGCTCTTCGGCATTCAATCCGGGGTGCAGGCTCCACAGTCACCTCTACTTCGACGCGCAGACCGGTTGATAGATTCGGGGCATGGCCGCCCCCGTCGAGGACGAACAGACCCGAGTCGCGAAGCTGATCGACGCCCAGGCAAAAGCCGTCGCACTGTTCGACGCCATCACCGACCGCGGCTTGATCCGCGCCGGCGCGCAGGAGAAGCAGGTCAGCGACCAGATCCGCGACCTCGCGTCGGACATGTTCGGAACGACCAAGTTCTGGCACAAGCGCATCGTCCGCAGCGGCGTCAACACGCTCGAGCCCTATCGCCAGAACCCGCCGAACAGGACGATCGCCGACGACGACATCGTCTTCTGCGACTTCGGCCCGATCTTCGAGCAGTGGGAAGCCGACTTCGGCCGCACCTACGTCTTGGGTGACGACCCGATCAAACACCGATTGCGCGACGCCCTCCCAACGGTGTTCGATGCCGGCCGCGCCCACTTCGAGGCCCATCCCGACATCACCGGAGAGCAGCTGTATGCCCGAGTCGTCGAACTCGCCGAAGAGTCCGGGTGGGAGTTCGGAGGCTCCATCGCAGGGCATCTCGTCGGTGAGTTCCCCCACGAGAAGATCGCCGGCGAGGAGATCGGTTCCTACATCGCGCCCGGGAGCGATCGGCCGATGCGCCGCGACGACCGATCCGGGCGCCGATGCCACTGGATCCTCGAGATTCACCTCGTCGACCGCGAGCGCGGAATCGGCGGGTTCTACGAGGAGCTGCTCGACCTGGGGCATGGGTCGGTTTGATCGGAGGGAGTCGGCACCGGTCCCGACTCACGAAAGCCGTTGTGGCCTTGGCACTTGACCTCGAGTCCGCTTCAGGTTCTACCGTTGCGTGCATGAATTCGACGCGCCCGATGCAACCACCCGAACGTCAGCCTCTCGGATTTTGGACCGTCCGCGCAGGCGAGGCTATTCGTCGACGCACGCAGGGCGCATTACGCGACATTGGTATGACACAACCCGAATGGTGGCTGCTACACCAGATTTCGCTCCATCCCGGCGGTGTCGCCCGCAACGCGACGGTCGAGAAGATCGGACACAACGACACACCCCGGGCGATCGTCGACGCCATCGAATCGGCCATGTCGAAAGGGTGGATTTCCGCATCGATTTCGATGTTGACGTTCACCATTGCTGGTGCGGAGCAGTTCACTCGCGCGGAAACGTTGCAGCGCGAACTGCAGACCGAGCGCATGCAGGGCATCACCGAAGACGAATTCGCAACGACAATTCTGGTCCTGCAGCGCACGATCGAGAACGTCGGAGGCGACGCCTGGCACTGGTGATGCCGTCGGCCGTACTTGTCGGAGGGTCGTTGTATCTTCCCCGCCATGCACGAGTTGGGGGACTTGTACGGTGCCGCGGAGGCGTTGTCCGACCAGGAGATCATCGACAGCGTCGTTGCGATCCATGCTGCAGAAAACCTCCTCGCAGCACGCAAACTCGCGGCACTTGCAGAGTTTTCGAAGCGGGGTCTGAGCGAGATGGTCGGGCACACGAAACCCGGACCGTGGCTCGCTCTGGCGACACGCGTCGCACTGGGGAACGCATACCGGCAATTCGACACCGCGGTCTGGCTCGGTTCATTCCCGACGGTCACCGCTGCCCTCGCAGCCAGCGACATCCACGCCGGCCATTTCAAAGCAATCTACGACGGCCACAACCACATCAAGACAGCCGATCCCACCCTGACAGCAGAGAAGTTGGCCGACGTGGTTGCCGACCTTCTCACGTCCGCGACAGCCGGCACTCCAGAGGACGTCAAGGTCCGTGCACAGGAACTCGCTCACGCCGCCGCGGAGGATGCGCGCGCCCGATACGAGGAGAAGAAGCGCGAGCAGGACGAGAGGCGTGACGCCGAACCACCTGTCGACGACGAGGACCCTATCGGACCTCCACCGCCCGCTGTCTCGGAGAATACGGACCTCAACAAGCTCGACCTGTACGAGCAGGCCAACGGCCGCACCACCATTCAGGGAGACGTCGACAAAATTCTCGGGGAGAAACTGCGATCGGCCATCGCCGAGCATTCGCGGCCTGAACCTGGGCCCGACGGCACCCGCGACCCGCGAAGTGCGTCGAAACGGCAGGCCGACGGCCTTTCCCGCATCCTTGAACTCCAGGCTGGCCGTGGCGACGCAAGCGGACCTGCCACACGTGTCAACGCGACGGTCAAGCTTCGCGACCTGCTTGCCCCCGGCGCCGATTGCACTCCGTCGCCTTCGTCGAACAGAAGGGCCGAGTATCCGGGCTGGCCTTTTCACCTGGACTGGACCGGCCCGATCAGCCACAGCCTCGCCCGCATGCTCACGTGCGACGCCGAGTTCAACCCGATCATCGTCGACGACAACGGCGCCGTCCTCGCCATGGGACAGTCTGTCCGACTCGCCACACGCGAACAGCGCATAGCAGTCACCGTGCGCGACCGTTGCTGCATCAAATGCGGTTCGGTTGCCGATTGGTGCCAGGTGCACCACATCGTCTTCTGGCGCGACGACGGTAACACCGACATCACCAACCTGACGCTGCTCTGCACGAACTGCCACAACGACATTCACCACCGGGGCTGGGACGTCGTGATGGGCGACGACGGCCACCCGTTCCTCGTACCCCCGATATCGGTCGATCCGGAGCGAAAACCGATTCCCAGTTATCACCGGCGGCGAAAACCTGCTGCGTAGAAGCCACTGCGAAGTGACTTCCTCCCACCTCGCCGACGCCACCCGTCGGCGAGGCAGTGGCCGTTGCGGGGAGAACTCCAGTTCGCACATACTCTGAGTCAGTGCGCCCACTCGTGCTACTACTCATGGTTGTCGGACTCGCAGTCGGACTGCTGCCCATGGTCTTCGACTACGTGCAGCAGACGTTCTTCGAACCCGAGGTCATGTACAACGGCGTGTACGAACCACTACGAGGTGTCGAGATGAGCCGCGCCTACGAGACGTCGATGAACCACGACTTCGACGTCCGATCTGGGCTGTTCCTCCGTCGTTGGTTCGTAGCGCTGCCTGTCATCGGATCGATCATCGGTGCGGCGCTCGGAATCCTGTTGCATCGACGGGGTTTCCGCCTTACAAAGCAGACCGACGGATGATGGCCTGAGTGCGGCTACGCCCTCAAGCCCCGAGTTTCGCCGCGATGTCGTCGACCACCGGCGCGTAGTTCTCGAGATCCTGCGCCGACGGGTGCTCGGTACCCAACTCCGCGAGTCGGTCGAGCAACCCGGCGCGGGTGATCACCTCGACGACATCGTTGTCGACATGCTGTTCGGGTACGTCGAGCACGAGTCGACCCTCTTCGAGAATCAGCCGCGCATTGGGTGCGCTGTCGTACAGGGCCTGCAAGCTCTCTGCGGTCTGCGACATGGTTCCTCCTCCGGTGACTGGACCTGAGTTCGAACTACCCAGATGCGCGGCCGTCAATCTCAGAAGGCGCTACCGCTGGGAAGAAGCGAACCCAGGTCCGGGATGAGGCTCGGCGGCCCGACCGTGACGACCGTCGATGCCTGCTGCACCGTGAACACCGTCCACGGGAACGTTCCCAGCTGATCCTGGATGCCGGGGTAGTCCGAGATCCAGGCGTACGCCGGGTCGCTGTCCTGCGTACCGCACGTCGCGAGCACGACGTAGTCACCCGCGGGGACGTCGGAGACCGTCTGCGTACTCACTCCTGGCTGTCCGGCAGGGTCGGTCGAGTACAGAGTTTGACCGTTGGCGAGCACCTCGGCCACCGGTGGGAGTACCCCGCCGGGCGCAGGGGCAAGCGACGTACCGCACTGCAACTGCACACCCGAATTGTTGGTGATGGTGTTGGTCACCGACGAACCGTTCACCGCATACGAGTAGGTCACGTCGCCGGGCTCGGCGGCCGCCGCGGTGGAGGGCAGGGCCAGCATCAGCGGCGCACACGCGGCCGCTCCGGTCAGAACTCGTGCAAGTGGGCGCATAGGAATCCTTTTCGGTGAGTAGGACGTCGAAAATGTAGTGTGCACCACACCGAACCACTCGAAACCCCCACCGACCGGGCGGCCGCATGACCTATCGCTACCGGGCGAAGAACCCAGGAATCACGCGTCCTCCAAGCGAATTCCCTTGGTCTCGCGCATGAAGACACATGCCAGACCGGTCAGGACGCACAGCACCATGATGTAGACCCCGAACGCCCAACCGATCTCGAGGTTGATCAACAGCTGGTTCAAGTACGGTGCGGTACCACCGAAGATGGCCACCGACAACGAGTACGCGAACCCGATCGACTGCGTCCGCAACGCGGTCGGGAAGCTCTCCGACAGCGTCGCCGACAATACCGACGCGGGAATCGACACGATGAGAAGCGCGACCGTCGTCGACACCAACAAGGTCCAGCCGGCGTCGGTGATCATCATCGTCAGCGGCACCTGCAGCGCGAACAACAACACCGCGAACGTGAACAGCATCGGACGACGGCCGATGTTGTCGGACAGTCTGCCCCAGAACGGAAGCGACACAAGCGCGATCAACTGCGCGATGACGAGCATCCAGTACGCGACGTCCGGGTCCATGCCCTTCTGCGTGATCGCGAAGGTCGAGATGTACGACGTCCACGTGTAGTGCGCGGCAGTGATTCCCGACGTCATGCAGATCATCAACAGGACGGCACGAACGATGGTGCGACCCGGAATCTTCACCCGCTCGGGCGCGTCGGCCTGACCGTCGAACACCTCGCTCTCCTCCATGCTGCGTCGCAGGTAGAGCGCAACGAGCGCCAGCACCGCACCGATCAGGAACGGAATACGCCAACCCCATTGACCGACAGCACTTTCCGACAACGTCGAAGTGATCGCCCCACCGATCGTGTACGCGAGCACGGATCCGCCGAAGATCGCGATGAATGCGACACTGCCCCACATGCCGCGACGGTTCGGCGGCGCGATCTCGCTGACGTAGGAGTACGCCGTCGCCGATTCACCGCCGTGCGCGAAGCCCTGCACCATCCGGGCACCGAGCAGGATGATCGACGCCCACACCCCGACCGCGTCGTACGTCGGCATGACGCCGATGACGAGGCTGCCGCCTGCCATCATCAGCATCGTGCAGATCAGGACGAACTTTCGGCCGCGCCGGTCGGCGATGCGTCCGAACACGATGCCGCCCAGCGGACGCATCAGGAAGCCGACCGCGAACACGGCCAGCGTCGACAGCAGCGCCGAGACGGGGTTGTCGCTGTTGAACACGACCGCTGCGATGAACGGCGCGAACACGGCGTAGACGCTCCACTCGTACCACTCGAGTACGTTGCCGACCGCACTCGCGAAGAGCGACTTACGTTTTGCACGCATCGTCAACGCAGGCGTGCCGTTCTGCTGGGTGACGTCTTGACTCATCGGGTGACCTTCGCTTCTGTGTTGCGCAGCTCCGTGCGGCGGATCTTGCCGGTCTGCGTCTTGGGTAGTTCGTCGACGATGTGAATGTATTTGGGGCGCTTGTATGCTGCGAGCCTGTCGCCGACGAACGCTCGCAGCTCCTGCTCGGTGACCTCCGCGCCGCGGACGAGCGAGACGAAGGCGACGACGGATTCTCCCTGATAGTCATCGGGCTGTCCGACGACGCCCGCCTCGCCCACAGCCGCGTGCGCGACCAACGCGTCCTCGACCTCGCGTGGCCACACCTTGTAGCCGGACACGTTGATCTGGTCCTTCAGGCGGTCGACGAGGTAGATCCAACCGTCGGCGTCGCGGATGGCGACGTCGCCGGTGCGGAGTCGGCCGTCGGGAAACGTCTTCGCGGTGGCTTCAGGCTTCTGCCAATACCCGGAAACGACCTGCGGCCCAGCGATTTCGAGCTCGCCCTGCGTGCCGTCGGGCAGCGGCGTCCCGTCGAAGTCGACGACGCGAATTTCCACCTGCGGCAACGCCATACCGATGGACAACGCTCCGCTGGCGGGATCGACGGGTGCGCGACGGTCCGGCGGGACGGCGATGACGCCCGACGACGTCTCGGTCATCCCGTAGGCGTTGTGAATGTAGTGGCCGAACTTGTTCTCGAACTTCTCGACAGCAGCCGGGGGTATGGGCGCACCACCGGAATACAGCGTCTTGATGGACGCGAAGTGAGCCGCCGTCGCTGCAGGCGAGTTGTAGAGCGCGTTGAAGACGGTGATGGAGCCGATCGTGTACGTGACCTCGTGCTCGGCGAATGCGTCGAGCGTGACGTCGGCGGCGAAGCGGTTCGCGAACACCAGGGTGCAGTCCTTCATCAACGCGATCGTGGCGTTGATGACCGCGCCGGTGATGTGGAACAGCGGCGCGACGGCGAGCACGACGTCGCCGTCGTCGACGCGGGCGAGCTCGGCGAACGTCGTCGCAACCGCGAGAACATTCGCGTGAGAGTTCAACGCGCCCTTGGGCGGTCCGGTGGTTCCCGACGTGTAGGCGAGGATGGCGGTGTCGGTAGGACTCACCTCTGCCGCCTCAGGCGTCGCGCCGCGGAAGCGCTCGACGAGCTCGACCAGATCGTCGGCACCGTCGTGGCGCTCCCGAATCCGGTCACCGAACACACGCGGGTCGTTGCGCGTCTGGAAGTCGAGATCGCTGGTGCCGACGATCCACCGAACAGTGCTGTCCTGCATCGTTTCTGCGTTCTCGGCGACGGCGGTGTCGGCGCAGATGATGCCGACGGCACCCGCGTCGTCGACGAGGTGGCGCAGTTCCGCCTTGCGGTACATGGGATTCAGCACCAGCGCCGCGGCACCGAGCTTCCACAGCGCAAGAAAGGCGATCGCGTACTGCGGAATGTTCTGCAGGTGGATGCCGACCCTGTCACCGTGTCCGACGCCTTTCTCGACGAGCGCGACGGCGAAGGCGTCGGACATCTCGTCGACCTCGCGTGCACTCAGGATGCCGTCGAAATACGCGATCGCGGGATGTTCGGGGTTCGCCGCCACCCGCGCTTTCCAGACGTCCACGAGCGTCGCCATGTAGATCCTCTCCGTCGTACCGACCGACCGATCGCTCGGTCACGGAGAGTGTTGCGCGTCACAGACGCGCGTGTCAACTCGGCCTTGCTCCCGCCGTCAGCCGCGGCGAGTGAAGACGCCCGCCGAGGCCAATGCGACGCGTCGGCGCGCTCTCTGCTCGTCGTCCCCCAGACGGTCGACGCCCCACGACAGGGTCATGGCGAGCTCGTACACGTCGTCGGGACTGACGTCGTCGACGGCATCTCCCGACTGCTTGGCCGCGTCCAACAGCGTCGCAGTCTGCTGCACCAGCGGAGCGCACGCTTCGTAGACCGACGAGTCCGCATCGACGTAGGTCGCGGCGACGCGATCCGGTAGATCGTGCCAGATGCGCAACTGCCACGTCAGATGAAAGATCCACTCCGCCAGCGCATCCCGAGGCGATCGCGCACTTCGAAGCTCCTCCGCCGCCTCGATCGCCTTCTCGATAGCGAGCTGGATGACTGCGGCCAACAGGTCGTCGCGCGTCGGAAAGTTTCGGTACAGGGTCGCATTACCGACCCCGGCACGGACAGCAATGGCATCCAGAGAGCACAGGACGCCGTCGGCCTCGAACACGTCACGCGCAGCGGACAGGATGGCGTCGCGGTTGCGTTGCGCGTCGGCACGCAACGGGCGGGCAGCGCTCATGAATCCTCCTTGACTAAGTGGGGGATGTCCCCACATACTTGCAATCGGGGACAGTCCCCACTTGAAACAGGAGTTTAGATGAACAACACCCTCGACGGTCGGACAGTTCTCGTGACCGGCGCCAACGGCGGCCTAGGCGGCGAATTCGTACGCCAGGCCCTGGAGCGCGGCGCCCGCAAGGTGTACGCCGCGGCCCGCTCTCCGAAGCACTGGGACGACCCGAGAGTCGACGCGCTGACACTCGACATCACCGACGCGGCCAGCGTTGCTCGTGCCGTCGAGGCCGCACCGGATGTCGACCTCGTCGTCAACAACGCGGGCATAGCACCTGCGGGAGACTTCATTTCGGGCCCCGAGGATCAACTGCGCCTCATCTTCGAGACCAACTTCTTCGGAAATCTCCGTGTCGCGAACGGATTTGCACCGGTGCTCGGCAAGAACGGCGGCGGCTCGCTGCTGAACGTGCTCTCGGTGGCAAGCTGGAGCAACATGCCGACCGGCTACGCCGTCTCCAAGGGCGCGATGTGGTCCGCCACCAACGCACTTCGATTCGCCCTGGGAAGCCAGAACACGCAGGTCACCGGTTTGCTCGTCGGCATGATCGACACGCAGATGACCGCAGACATCGACGCACCCAAGAGCAGTCCCGCCACAGTCGCCGCGCTGGCGTACGACGGGATCGCCGCCGGGCAGCTCGAAATCTTGGCCGACGACTTCACGCGCGCCGTGAAAGCGCAACTGTCCACTCCCGGCGACGAGCTGTACCCCTGGATGGACTCGCTGCTCGCCGGTATGAGCCTCTGAGTCGACGCCGATGACGAGCGCACCGTAGCGCTCATCCTGAGTGCCATGAGGCTCGACATCGACGAACAGCGGGTCACCGCAGCTCTGACGCTCCAGCCACCCGACCTTCACGTGGTGCTCACCGGCGCAGACAGCGTGGCATTCGCGTCGTCGATTCTTGCACGCGATCCGCGCAGTCCGATCTTCGACTACCTCGAGCCCGGTCGTGCCTGTTCGGCCATCTTCGCCGCCTTTTCGGGCTCAGGCGTCGTACGGTTGTCGACGGCTTCTTGTTTGGTCGCGTCGTCGCCACCGACCACATGGTCGACGCCGGAGATCAATGCGTCGTACCCCTGCTGTGCGACAACTGCTTTGTCGTTCTTCCAACTGTTGTCGCCGAATTTCGTATCACCCATACCTGCGTTGGCGTGAAAGTCGCTGTCGGTGGCGCCCGGCAGCAAGGCGGTAACACTGACACCACTGTCCCGCAGTTCTTCTCGCAACGATTCGGCGAACGAGAAGCCGAACGCCTTCGACGGTCCGTACACGGTTTCGTAGGGAGTCGGGGTGGTCGCCGACACCGACGACACGATCAGAATCTTCCCGCGACGGTTCGGAACCATGTGTTGCACAACCCTTTTTGCCATGTGCACAGTCCCGGCGACATTGATGGCGATGAGCCTGAGCTCGTCGTCGAGGTCGTTGTCGACGAACGCACCTCCGAGCCCGATCCCGACATTCAACGCCGCCGCCTCGACGGGTCTACCGAGATCGGCAACGAAAGTCCAAAAACTTTCGACTCCGTCGTAGGTGGCAGCATCGGCGCGGTGCGGATACGCCTCGACACCCAGTCCACGTAACGCGTCGGCCGATGCGTAGACACGTTCACTCTGCCCTGAGATCGCGACGTCGTACCCGTGCTGTGCGAATTGTTTGGCGAGTTCGAATCCAATCCCCGATGATCCGCCGGTGACCAGCGCGAGGGGGCGGCTGTCTGACATGGTGATACTTCCTTCCGTAGACGCGGGGGTCTTACGACCGCATAACCCGCTCACCCATGCGGTAATCGGAAGGCGCCTATCCTGAGTGTCATGCCTGCGCCGAAGAGCACCACGTGAAGGTCGAGTGGCTCGAGAAGCATCAAATTCCGCTCTACCTGTCGGCGCTGCTCGCGGGTGCGGTCATCGGGCTGCTCGCGCCGAGCACGGCCCCTGCGTTCGGGCACGCGATCAATCCGGTTCTGCTCGTCCTGCTGTACGCCACGTTCCTCGCGGTCCCGTTCTCGGACATCGGTACTGCGTTGCGCGACAGCAGCTTTCTGACCAGCTCCGTCGTCCTCAACTTCCTTCTGGTACCGATCGTCGTCTTCGGTTTGACGCGGTTCGTCGCCGGCGATCATGCTCTGCTCGTCGGCATCCTGCTGGTTCTGCTCGCCCCCTGCATCGACTACGTCATCGTGTTCAGCGGCCTGGCAGGTGCGGCGTCGGAACGACTGCTCGCCGCCGCTCCGATCCTGATGCTGCTACAGATGGCGTTTCTCCCGCTGTACCTGTGGATCTTCGTCGGATCGGATCTGGTGTCGATCATCGACATCGCCCCGTTCGTCGAGGCTTTCGTCGTACTCATCGCCATCCCGTTGTCGCTGGCCGCGGTGACGCAGAAGGTTGCGCGACGCCACCGCGTCGGCGCGCGGGTGATGGATGCGATGGCGTCGGCGATGGTTCCGATCATGATGGCCACACTGTTGGTCGTCGTCGCGTCGCAGATCGAGGAGGTTCGGGCACACGGCACCGAACTGCTCTCGGCAGTACCGATTTTCGTGGCATTCCTGGTGATCATGGCGTTCGCTGGCCTCGCGGTGAGTCGCGTATCGCGTCAAGACGTCCGAGCGACAAGGGCTTTAGTGTTCTCGGGCGCGACGCGGAACTCACTGGTCGTCCTACCGTTGGCCCTGGCGCTTCCGGAGGAACTGTCGTTGGCAGCAGTCGTGGTGGTGACGCAGACACTCGTCGAACTTGTCGGTATGGTCGCGTACGTTCGCCTCGTTCCACTGCTCGTTCGCGACTGAGTGAGGAGAAGATATGCATGATGTGGTCGTCGTCGGCAGCGGTCCGACAGGATTGATGCTCGCCGCTGAATTACGGCTCGCCGGAGTGGATGTCGTCGTACTCGAACGGCGCGGGTCGCAGACTCTGGTCGGGTCACGCGGCGGCGGAATACACGCGCGCACGATCGAATTGCTCGATCAGCGCGGCATCGTCGATCGGTTTCTCACGGAGGGCACTACCATTCCTGCCGCGACGTTCGGCAGCACTCGGATCGACCTGAGCGCCCTGCCGACGCGCCACCCGTACACACTTGCGTTGTTCCAGAACCACATCGAACGCATCCTGCTCGGCTGGGCCGAGGAATCGGGCGTCACGATCCGCCGCGGTATCGAGGTCACCGGTATCTCGCAAGACCCTGACGGCGTCGCCGTCGAGACCTTGTCCGGCTCGGTGCGGGCACAGTATGTCGTAGGCGCCGACGGCGGTCGCAGCACCGTGCGCCGCGACGCAGGAATCGACTTCGTCGGTCCCGACGCGTCCCGCAGCAGTCTCATCGCCGAAGTGCAGGTCACGGAGAAGCTGCCGGACGCAGGCAAGGTCGACGAACGCGGCGTACACGGACTGCACCCGATGGGCGACGGCGTAGTTCGGGTGGTGGTCACCGAGTCGGACATTCGAAGGGCCGAGCCCACTCTCGACGATCTACGGGATGCATTGACCGACGTGTTCGGCACCGATTTCGGAGTGCACAGCCCAACCTGGTTGTCGCGCTTCACCGATGCGACGAAACAGGCGGCGTCGTATCGCGTCGGTCGTGTCCTCCTGGCGGGCGACGCTGCCCACGTGCACTCGCCCACCGGCGGCCAAGGCATCGGACTCGGGGTTCAGGACGCCGTCAACCTGGGCTGGAAGCTCGGGCAGGTCGTGCGGGGCGAATCAGACGAGTCTCTGCTCGACACCTATCACACCGAGCGGCACCCCGCCGGCGCTCGAGCGTTGAAATACACGATGGCGCAATCACTTTTTCAGAAAGCCGACCCGCGGCAGGAAGCGTTACGTGACCTGCTCGACGACGTTCTCCGCGTCGACGACGCTTCCCACCGCATCGCTTCACTGATCACCGGACTCGACGTCGCCTACGACCTCGGTCCTGGTCACCCACTGCTGGGTCGCCGGATGCCGGATCTCGACATCACTACGCCCGACGGGCCGACACGCGTGTTCGAGTTGTTGCGTGACGCCAGGCCGGTACTGCTGAGTTTCGACGGTTCCGGCCTCGGCATCTCTGCCACCGTCGCGGGCCGGTGGACTCTGCCGGTGGTCGGAGACGTCCCAGCGCCGTCAGCCGTCTTGATCCGCCCCGACGGTCACGTCGCCTGGGTCGGAGAGGGCACGTCCGACGGACTCGACGACGCGCTGCACCGCTGGGGCTTCACACGTTGACATCGAACCCCAGATCGACGTCTCACGCCGCCTGCCCCCGTCGCGCGAATTACCCGTCGTGAGTGCGAATGTAGAGCCTGCTCTACATTCGCACTCACGACCGGTGCCCGGCGATCCGATCTGCCGCCCCACGCAGCGCACTCGATACCGCATACATCGCAGGCGTGTACTGACGACGTGCCAGGGAGGCGATGTAGATGACGCGGGTGGGAACCCGGTCTGCCGAACGAAATGCGAGCGGCTGAACATCGGGCCGGTGATGTACCACTGCCAGACCCGGCACCATTGCTATGCCGACCCCCGCAGCAACCATCGCCTCGATCTCCTGATAATCGTGTGCCTCGTAGACCACCTCTGGCTCGAAGCCGACTGCTCGGCAACTGCGGTACAGAACCTCAGCGGCCGGATGGTCGTTGCTTCGGATGATCCACCGCGCCCCCTTCAGGTCCGGGAGCGCCATCTCGTCGGACGCACGGTGGTCGTCGACAGGCAGGAGCAGCATCGTCTCGTCTTCCATCAACGATTCGAGTGACAGCGATCTTTCCGCTTCTTCCGTCCACGCGTAGCTCCACAGCAACGCCAGATCGACCTCGCTGGAATGCAGCATCTCCAGCAGCTGCGGACGTACCGCAGAGCGAACGCGAACGTCGACGCCGGGCCACCGCGCGTGGTACTCCTTCAACGCATCCGACAGCAGCGACGAACTCACCGTCGGAAACGAGCCGAGCCGCACCGCACCCCGCTCCAGCCCACGTATTGCTTCGAGATCACCACTCGCGGCTCGCATTTCGCGCCTGAACAGCCGCGCGCGACTTGTCAGAATTTCACCGGCCTCGGTCAGCTGCACTCCCCGGGGCAGCCGCGTCAGCACGGGCTGTTTGATGCTGTTCTCGAGCTTGGCAATGCGCTGCGACGCGGCCGACGCGGTCATGTTGGCCCTTTCGGCGCCGGCCGTCAGCGACCCTGCTTCTGCGATGTCGAGAAGCAGGAAGAGCGTCACGACGTCGAACGAGTGCTGCATTCACTACCTGCCTTCAGTTGTACTAAACGAGACGGTAGCAAAACCGTATTGTTCTGAATCCGCGCGGTCAATAGTGTGACCTGTACGACGTTCAAGCGCTGAATGTGACCGCCCACGTTTCCCAGCCACCGAAAGACCCGCCATGACCTCCATCGAGATACTCCCGCTCATCGCGCTCGTTGCGATGTTCGTGATCGCGACATTCTTCCCCATCAATATCGGCATCCTGGGCTTTGTCGGCGCCTTCGCAGTCGGCTACTTCGCACTCGGCTACGACGACAAAGAGATTCTCCAAGCCTTCCCGAGTTCGATCGTGCTCACCATTGTCGGGGTCACCTACTTCTTCGGTATGGCCAAACGCAACGGCACCATCGACCTGCTGGTCAATTCGTGTATCCGAGCTGTGCACGGGCGCGTGACAATCGTGCCGTGGGTGTTCTTCTTCTCTGCATCGGTGCTCACCGCGTTGGGAACCTTCAGCCCTGCTGCCGTCGCTCTGATCACCCCGGCCGCGATGGCGTTCGCCGCTCGCACCCGTATGAGTCCACTGGTCATGGGCATCATGACTATCAACGGAGCCCACGCGGGTGCGTTCTCACCCATCAGTGTCTCCGGCGTTCTGGTCCGCGACATCGTCGAAAACAACGGGCTGACCATCAGCCCATGGACGCTCTTCCTCGCCAGCTATGGAATCAACCTGTTGCTGTCGGTGCTCACCGTCGTCGGATACGGGGCTCTGGCGAAGATGCGCGGTCTCGAATTCACCGCAACCGGCACGAACAAGCCTGTCCCGACCAGCGGTTCGCGTGACGACGCACCGTCGTCGCTGGGAACACCGAGCACAGGCGGCGCCGCCGGAAGCACCCAAGTTCTGGCGCGACCGACGTCGACGACCCTGGTCGACGCTCCTGCCCCCGTCACCCGGGTCCAGAAACTCACGCTGTTCCTCATCGGCGCCCTGCTGGTGCTGGTTCTCGTACTGCACCTGCCCATCAGCTTCATCGCCATTGCAGCAGGCGCCGTCCTTGCCTTCACCGACCTGAAGAAACAGAACGAAGCTATCGCCGGGATCAGTTGGTCCACGGTTCTGCTCGTCGCCGGCATGGTCACCTACATCTCGATTCTCGAGGAGGTCGGCACCATCGACACGCTCGCGCACTTTGCAATCACGCTCGGTGCGCCGCTGCTCGTGGCCCTCGTGCTCTGCTACGTCATCGGACTCACGTCTGCGTTCGCGTCGTCGACGGCACTGCTGGCAGCCGTGATCCCGATGGCGATGCCCTTGCTCGGCAGCAGCACCCTGCCCGTGATCGGCGTGGTCGCAGCCCTCGCGATCTCCGCGACCGTCGTCGATGTGTCTCCGTTCTCGACCAACGGCGCCTTGGTGCTGGCAAACGCACAGAACATCGAACGGCCCCGCTTCTACCGTCAGCTGATAGTCAATGCCGGAATCGTCGTCGCCGTTGCGCCTGCGCTGTGCTGGTTGATCTTGGTTGTCGTACCAGGCTTCATCTGATGACTTAAGCGTTACTGAAGGACGACAACATTATTCGTAATTGTGCTTGAGCTCCGGCCCACCCAGGCTGGAACGGTACGACAATCTACGGCGGAAGGCACACCATGTTCACGCTTCGAGGCACGTGGATGCGAGGCGGCACCAGCAAATGTTGGCTGTTCAACGCCGTCGACATCGATCCATATATCGGCGACGCAGGCGGACTCGACAACATACTGACCTCGGCATTCGGTTCGGGCGATCCCCGTCAGCTCGACGGCGTGGGCGGCGGGAGTTCGACGACGTCAAAGGCAGCGATCGTTCGACGCTCCACCGCCCCAGGCATCGACGTCGACTACTTGTTCGCGCAGGTCGCCGTGGACAACCGCACCGTCGAGTGGGGCAGCAACTGCGGCAACTGCGCAACAGCAATCGGCCTCTACGCGCTACAGGCCGGTCTGGTTGCCGTCGACGACCGAGTGACGGTCGTCCGCATGCGCAATCAGAACACCGGCGCGGTGCTGTCCGCCGAGATCGCCACCCCTGGCGGACACGTACCCACTGACGGTGATGCCACGGTTCCCGGCACGACGGCCCGAGGCGTTCCGGTGGGTCTGACATTCACCGATCTCGCCACCGACCGCGTGTCTCTGTTGCCGACCGGCCAACCCGTCGACGAAATCACCCTGTGCGACAGATCCTTTCGTGGAACCTTCGTCACTGCGGGAGCACCTGCCGCCCTGTACGACGCGTCCGATCTCGGACTCACAGGAGCAGAGCCGAATGACGCTCTCTCCGAACATCTTTCCACTCTGTTCGCGCTTCGGCGCCAGGCGGCTCTCCGAATGGGACTCAGCACGCCCGACGAACCCATCACCCACGCGATCCCGAAAGTGGGAATCGTGGGGCCACCCCGGGACTACCGAAGTTCGGACGGTGCCCTTATCGGTGCGTCGGACTACGACATCTCGGTTCGAATGCTGTCCATGATGGCACCGCATCCTGCGATCGGCCTGACTTCCGCGGTGGCGGTGGCCGCCGCCGCAACGGTGTCCGGAGGAGTCGTCGCAGCCAACGCACGAATCGGGTGGCCCGGTTCGCTTCGGATCGGCACCGCGGCAGGCATTCTCGATGTCGACGTCGCCATCGATTCCCACGGGCTCCTGCAGTCGGTGACGCTGCACCGCGCGGTCCGCCGCATCGCCACCGCTGAACTGTTCGTCGCGGTTCCCGTTCTCACCTGAGCCGGATTCGTCACCAGGTTTGACGCCTCCACCTCGTGGAACCCATCTTCGTGAACTTCTGTTGTGACGAATCATGTTGAGCGGCCTCGGTCTGGTCCTGGCGGCGGTGGCGCTGATCGTCGCGGCCCAGGTGCTGTCCAAGAAGACCACCATCCCGTCCGCCGCGCTGCTGACGCTGGCCGGTCTCGGTGTGTCGGCGACGCCTCTGCCCGACATCGTCCTCGACCCCGACGTCGTCCTCACGCTGGTGATCCCGCCCCTGCTGTACAGCGCGGCGCTCAACTCGTCGCTTGTCGCCATTCGCAAGAACGCGTTGACGATTCTCAGCCTCTCGGTCGGTTTGGTGATCGCCACCGCGAGCGTCGTCGGAGTGGGTTTGTACCTGTTGATACCGACCGTCACGCTCGCCGCGGGCATGGCGCTGGGAGCGGCCGTCGCACCACCCGATCCCGTTGCCGCCCTGGCGGTGGGTCGACGCGCAGGCATCCCGCCGAGGCTGGTGACGCTGATCGAGGGCGAAGGACTGCTCAACGACGCGACGGCACTGACCATGCTGACGGTCGCGACGACGGCCATCGCCCTGCACGACATGTCGCCACCGGAAGCCGGGGGCCTGTTTCTCCTCGCCGCGGGCGGCGGCGTCGCAGTCGGTGTCGCCATCGCGTTCGTGATCCGGCTGGTTCAACGCGTCATCGACGATCCGCTGCTGCTGAACATCGTCTCGCTGGTGACACCGTTCATCGCCTACCTCGCGGCCGAGCACGTCCACGCGTCGGGAGTGCTGGCCGTCGTGGTGACGGCATTGATCGTCGGGCACGACACCCGCCATGCCGCGTCGAGCGCAAGCCGCCTGCAGACCGGCGCGGTGTGGCGCCTGATCGACGTCCTGCTGGAAGGTTTCGTCTTCCTGCTGATCGGCGAGCAGCTACCCACCGTCGTCGCAGGGCTGTCGGCCTATTCGCTACCCACGGTGGCGACGGCCGTCGGCGTCACCCTGGCAGGAGTTCTGCTTCTGCGCCCCGTGTGGCTGTACGTCACCGAGCGGCTACCGCGTCGCAAGAACCGCGAGGGCGCCGACATTCCACGTCTGAGCGGCCGTGAGATCGTCGTCATGAGCTGGGCAGGAACACGCGGCGTCATCACCGTCGCCGCTGCGTTCTCGCTGCCGTTGACGCTCGACAACGGGGATCCCTTCGTCGCGCGAGACCTGTTGCTGTTCTGCGCTTTTGTCGTCGTGCTGGTCACCGTGGTCGGCCAGGGCACGACGTTCGCACCACTCGTGCGTCGCCTGAACGTACGCGCCGACGCCGCGACCACGTCCCGGGTCCGCAACGAGGCGAGACAGGGAGCCGCGAAAGCAGCGCTCGCACAACTCGATCGAATCGCCAAGGACGAGAAGCTGAAGCCCGAGGCCACCACGGCCTTTCGAGAGGAACTGGAACACCGGATCGAGCGTTATCGCCGTCGACTCGATCACCTCGACAACGCCGACGAGACTTCCCTGGTCTCCCCGGCACAGCAGGCCTCGCTCGGCACCAGGCGCAAACTGATCGCGACGCAGCGCGACGAACTGCTGCGCTGGCGAGACGCAGGCCGACTACCCGACGAGGACATGCGAGTCCTCGAACACGAACTCGACCACGAGGAACACGCCATGCATCTGCCCGGCTCGGGTCCGGCCTCGTAGCTATCGACGCGCGGGTTCGACGACGAAATCGTCCAGATCGGCGTGGCGGGTCATCTCCCAGTAGTCGACGATCCGCCACGGAAGCGTCGACACCACTCGTCCGGCGTCGTTGCGGTACCAGTTGTTCATGCCCTCGTGCGTCCAGATCATCCGCGCATGCGCCTCGTCGTGGCGGCGCACGTAGTCCTCTTCGACGTCGGGCCTGCATTCGACGGCGCCGATTCCATTGTCCGCCATGGTCGTCAGCAGATCGACGATGTACCGGACCTGGAATTCGGCGATCGTGATGTAGCTGCCGCCGTGGCCGAGAACAGTGCCCGGCCCGCACGTGATGAACAGGTTGGGATAGTCCGGCACGGTGATGCCCAGATACGCGTGCGCGTCCTCCGGACCCCAGAAATCCTTGATGGACTTGCCTGATCGACCGCGAATGTCGATGGGGCTGAGCAGCTTGTGCGTCTCGAATCCGGTGGCGAGGATGACGACGTCGACCTCGGCTTCGGTACCTTCCGATCCCACAACGGAATTCGGTCCGATCGACGCGACTCTTTCCGCCACCAACGTCACGTTGTCTCGTTTGAGCGCGGCGAACCACCCGTTGTCGAGGAGCATCCGCTTGCCGAAGGGCGGGTAATCGGGCAACGACTTCTCGATCAGATCCGGCCTACCCTCCAATTCGCGCTCGAGGTACCGCGTGAACACCCGGCGATGCGCGTCGTTGATCGCGTTGATCGACCGCTCGGGCGTCTCCCACTCGGGATCGACCTGAAGCGACGGATGCACACGATCGTTGAAGTTCCACGCCAATCGCGTTCGGTACCACAGCCGATACAGCGGAACGACGTCCATCAGGTAACTGACGTCGTCGTGGATAGGCGCGAAATACACGTCACTCGACGTCACCCACTGTGGCGAGCGCTGGAACACCGTCGCATGTCCGACGGTCGACGCGATGGCGGGCAACACCTGCATCGCACTCGCACCCGTTCCGACGATAACGACGCGTTTGCCGCTCAGATCGAGATCGGCCGGCCACTCGGCGGTGTGGAAGATCGGACCGGTGAACGTGTCGAGACCCGGAATGGACGGCACTTTCGGACGGTTCAACTGTCCGGTCGCGGTGATCACGGCGTCGGCCGTCAGCACGTCACCGGCGGTGGTGGTCACCGTCCACGACTGCCCGTCGGCGTCGTAGACCGCGTTCGCCACCTCGGTGTCGAACTGGATGCGTCGTCGTAGATCGTGTTGTGCCGCAACGTCACGGAGGTACTGCCACACCTCGTCACGCTTGCCGAAATGCGTGCTCCACGCGCGCGGCTGGAACGAATACGAGTACAGGTGACTGGGCGTGTCGACGCCCGCGCCCGGGTACGTGTTCTCGAACCACCCACCGCCGACGTCGGAATTCTTCTCCAGCACAACGTGTTCGATACCGGCCTCGCCGAGCTTGATCGACGCCAGCATGCCGGAGACCCCGGCGCCGATGACGATGACCGACAGGTCGCTTTTCACGGGCGTCCGCGCGGGTTCGTCGACGAAGCCCATGTCCTCGGCGACCATCGACGCGAACTCCGCAGGCACGTCTTCGCCGACTGCGGCGCTGATCATGTCGACCAGATGGGCGCCGCTCGGGGACGGCACCGCCATCGGGACGCCGTTCGCCCAGTCGGCGATGGCGTCGAGCGCGGCCACCCGGATGCGCGACGCCACCTCCGGTGCGAACCCGCCGCTGTCGTTGTCGTCCATGCCGCGGCTGCGGGTGGGCCGGTAGGGATCCTGCAGCCACGCGTCGTCGCCGGTCAACTGATAGAGGACAGCGACGAGGCTGGGCATGTTGGCCGCGTCGAGAGCACGTTCCAGCCGCGCTCGGTCGATCGCGGTCGCAGCAGTGACGGACACCGGACACCTCCTGGTAGCGGAACTGTTCCAAAACTAACCACAGTTAGGTATCTCGGCACAAGGGTGGTCTCGAAGTGCCGTTTTGGGTATTGACAATGTGTCGCGGACCACACAATGCTGTTGCACATACCTAACGATGGTCAGGCGAAGGGATCGACATGGAACTCACCGAAGCAATGCGCACCACCGGTACGTGCCGGCGCTACGCGGACACACCGGTCCCCGACGAGGTCTTTCGCAACGCCTTCGACGTCGCTCGCTTCGGCCCGCAGGGCGGCAATCGTCAGCCGGTCCGCTGGATCGTCGTCCGCGACGCCGCCCGCAAGCAGGCACTCGCCGACCTCTACCTGCCGATGTGGGACGCCTACTTCGCCGGTATCACCGGAGGCACCGTCGCCGTCGGCGCCCTGCCCAAGACGGTGCAGGACGCGGACTACTTCGCCCGCCACCTCGCGGAAGTACCGGCCATCGTCGTCGTGTGCGCCGCGCTCGACGGTCTGCACCCGACGGACCACGAACTCGGTCGCCTGTCCGTCGTCGGCGGCGCGTCGATCTACCCGACCGTGCAGAACCTCTGCCTCGCGCTGCGCGACCAGGGCGTCGCCACCGCGGTGACCACGCTGCTGTGCCATGAGGAACCGGCCATCCGCGAGTTGCTCGAGATTCCCGACGAGTACATCACCGCCGCGCACATCGCCGTCGGCTATCCCGAGAAGTCGTTCCCGAAGAAGCTGACGCGTAGCCCGGTGGAGGACATCGTCGCCCTCGAATCCTTCGGCCAGCCCATGTTCGCGCCCGCCGCAGCACTCTGATCTCCAGGAGACCACCGATGCCCGAGCTTGCCAGTCAGTTCAGAAACCGAATCGGTCGCGCCACGATCGGCGATCAACTCCGCCGCCACGCGCGCACCAACCCGGACAAGACCGCGTTCATCAGCTACAGCGCCGACGGCACCCGCCAGGTCACCACCTACGGTCAACTCGACACGCGCGCAAACCAATTCGCAAACCTGTTGATCGACCTCGGGGTCGGCCGCGGCGACCGCGTCGCATCGATGGCACGCAACAGCGTCGACGTCGTCGTCGCCTACTACGGCACGCTGAAGGTCGGGGCGGCGTTCACCGGCATCAACGTCATGTACCGCGAACCCGAGGTGCGTCATCAGCTCGAACACGCGGAGCCGACGGTCGTCGTCGCGGATCCCGCATTCGCCGACGTCATCACGGCCGTCAAGCCCGAGAGCACCACGCTCGTCACCTTCGGCGACAACTACGACGAGCTGACGTCGAACACTCCGACGACCGAGCCCGACGTCGACCTCGACGAGAACGACGTCGCCATGGTCATCTACACCTCCGGAACCGAAGCGGCACCCAAGGGCGTCATGATCCCGCACCGCAACTTCCTCGTCTCGACGGCACCGGCGTGGAGCTGGGGGCTGCGCACCGGACCCGAGGACACGTGGCTGTTCGTCATGCCGTTCCACACCATCGCAGGCCTCGGCTCGATGACCACGCTGACGCTGATGGGCGCAACCCTGGTGTTGCCTGCGACCGTGGATCCGGCACAGTCGCTGCGAATCATCGCCGACGAGAAAGTGTCCGTCATCGCGCAGACGCCGACGTTCTACATGGCGCTGGCGCGAGACGAGAGCTTCGGCCCGGCCGCGGTCGGACAGGTACGCCGGTGCATGACGTACGGCGGCCAGGTCGCACCCCACACCATCTCGGCATGGGCATCGGCTGCACCCGACGCGATCTGGGGCACCTACTGGGGACAGTCCGAGCTGTCGCAACTCGGCTCGGTCGGTTGGTTCTCCACGCTCGACGACATCCCCGGCGGCGACGCGTCGTGGATCGGCAAGCCGGTCACACACCTCGAGATCAAGGTGGTCGACGCCGACGGCAACGACAGCGAGATCGGCGAATTGCTGTGCCGCACTCCGTCCGTCATGCTCGGCTACTTCAAGAACGAAGCCAAGACCGCCGAGGTGTTCGACGGCGGCTGGGTCCACACCGGCGACATGGTCCGCATCGACTCCGACGGAAATCTGTTCTTCTACGATCGAATGAAGGACATGATCAAGACCGGAGGTATGAACGTGTCGTCGCAGGAAGTGGAGCGGGCCATTCACGCGCATCCCGACGTGCTGCGTGCTGCCGTCGTCGGAATGCCCGATCCGTACTGGTCCGAGGCCGTCACCGCGTTCGTCATCCCCGCCGAGGGCGCCGCGCCCGATCCGGAAGCGATCATCGAACACTGCCGCGGGCAGTTGGCGTCGTACAAGACGCCGAAGGCGGTACACATCGTGAGCGAACTGCCGGTCGATCCGCAGGGCAAAATTCTCAAACGCGAACTGCGCTCGCTGGCGCCGACCGAACCCGTGCAGGAGACCGTGTGACACTGCCCGACGACGCCCAGGAACTCCCCCGCCAGGTCCGGACGCGTCGACGCCGCGAGGACATCGTCGCCAAGGCGGCGGAGATCTTCGCGCGCGACGGGTACGCGGCCGTCGGCATGAGAGACATCGCCGACGCCGTCGGGATCAAGGGCGCCAGTCTGTACCACCACTTCTCGTCGAAAGAGGAGATCCTGTTCGCGGTGTGCCTCACCGTCACTCAGGAACCGGCGGAACAGACGCTGCCCCTGCTCGATGCACCCGGCACCCCGACCGAACGGCTGTCGGCGCTGGTGCGCGCGCACCTGATTCACCTGAACAGTCGACGCGTGGAATACATTGTCGGACTACACGAATTGGCGTCGCTGACTCCCGAGCATCGGTCGGTGATCGAGGACTACCGCCGTCGGTATCAGCGACGCGTCCGCGATGTCGTCGCCGCGGGTATGCGCACGGGTGAATTCACCGTCGGCAACGCACGTTTGGCGTCGTTCGCGCTGACCGACATGCTCAACGGCATCAGCGCATGGTTCCACGGAGACGGAGCCATGAGCATCGAGGACGTCGCCGACGAATACGTCGACCTGGCCGTCCACCGACTTCTCGGTGGCCGGCGATGATCGTCGAGCCCGGTTTCGAACGGGTCCACGACGTGTTGACCGCGAATCTCGCTGCAGGAGAAGAGCTCGGCGCCTCGATCGTCGTCGACATCGACGGCAGGCGCGTCGTGGACGTGTGGGGTGGTCACCGCGATCTCGCCCGTTCCGAGCCGTGGACCGAGGACACCATCGTCAACGTATGGTCGACGTCGAAGCTGGTGACGAACCTCGCGGCGTTGATGCTCTTCGATCGCGGCCTGCTCGATCCGTACGCGCCGGTGTCGCAGTACTGGCCCGAATTCGCCGCCGCCGGAAAGGAGTCCGTCGAGGTACGGCACATCCTGTCGCACACGTCCGGGGTATCGGGCTGGGACAGACCGTGCGTCGTCGAGGATCTGTACGACGCGGACAAGGCCGCTGCTCGTCTCGCCGTGCAGGAACCGTGGTGGGATTCGCGGACGACGTCGGGCTATCACGCCGTCAGCCAGGGCGCCCTCGTCGGCGAATTGGTACGACGCGTGACCGGAAAGACGTTGCGACAGTTCGTCACCGAGGAGATCGCCGGGCCACTGGGCGCGGACTTCCAGATCGGTGCCCGAGAACAGGACTGGTCACGTATCGCCGACGTCGTTCCGCCTCCGGTTCCGACCGACATCGTACCGGACCCGTTGAAAGTTCGTCGTCGCACGTTCCTCGGCCCTGCCGTCCGTGCAGAGTCGGCGAACACGCCCGAGTGGCGTCGAGCCGAGATCGGTGCGGCGAACGGGCACGGCAATGCACGGTCGGTGGCGCGGATCATGTCGGCGCTCGCGCGTGGCGGAGTGGTCGACGGGGTGCGCCTGCTGAGTGACGATGCGGTTGCCCTCGCGTTCGACGAACAGACGAACGGCGTCGATCTGGCGCTCGGCGTTCCGCTGCGCTTCAGCATGGGTTACGCACTGCCGCAGCCGGATACAGTCCCGTACATCCCCGACGGCCGTATCTGCTTCTGGGGTGGCTGGGGCGGATCGCTGACCGTCGTGCACCCGGACAGCCGGATGACCTTCTCGTACGTGATGAACAAGATGGGGCCGGGGATCGTCGGGTCGGAACGGGCGGAGCAGTATCTGACGGCGGTCTACTCCTCCACGTGAGCGCGAATGTACAGCCGGCTACCCCTCGTGCGCGCGAATGTATAGCGGGCTATACATTCGCGCGCACGTCAGGTACCGCAGAAAGTCTGAAAACCCTCCGTGAACACCTGCGACGCAGGCTCGGCGTACTCCGACCGGTCGTCACGCCGCTCGAACGGGTGGGTGACGACGTCGAGCAACGTCTCGAACGGGCCGAGGTCGCCCGCCGTCGCCGAGCGCAGCGCCGCGTCGACGAGATGGTTGCGCGGGATGTAGATCGGATTGACGCGGTCCATGGCGTCGGCGACGGCCGTGACGTCGTCGGGCAGATAGCCGCGCCAACGCTCGACCCACGGCGCCAGGACGTCGGGAATCGTTGCCGCACCGCGCAGTTCGTCGGCGAGCGCACGGAAGGTGCCGGTCCAGTCCAGGCCGTTCTCACGCATGAGCGTCAGCAGATCATCTGCCAGAGCCGGCTCCACCTGTGTGACACCAAGTTTCGACGCCAGACCTTCGGCGAAGTAGCGGCCGTACCGGTCCGCGTAGCTCTCGAGCACCTCGGTGACGGCGGGCACCGCGTCGTTCGGATCGGCAGCGACGAGCGGCAGCAGCGTCTCGCCGAAGCGCGCCAGATTCCACTGCATCACACCGGGCTGGTTGCCGAAGGCATAGCGCCCGCCGTGATCGATGGAGCTGAACACCGCATAGGGGTCGTACGCGTCGACGAACGCGCACGGGCCGTAATCGATCGTCTGCCCCGAGATGGTCGTGTTGTCGGTGTTCATGACCCCGTGCACGAATCCGGTGAGCATCCACTGCGCGACGAGCCGGGCTTGCGCGTCGACCACCGCCTCGTAGAACGCCAGGTAGCGACCCGTCAGATGCGGGTAATGCCGGGCAATCGCATAATCGGCGAGCAGCTGCAGCTGGCCTTCGCGCCGGGCCGCGAACTCGAAGGTTCCGACGCGCAAGTGGCTGGCCGCGACGCGCGCGAGAACGGCACCGGGCTCCGGCTCACTGCGCATGACGCTGCGGCCGGTGGCGGTGACGGCGAGCGAGCGCGTCGTCGGGATGCCGAGGGCATGCATGGCCTCGCTGACCACGTACTCCCGCAGCATCGGGCCCACGACGGCCAATCCGTCGCCGCCACGCGCGAACGGCGTACGACCCGACCCCTTCAGATGCAGGTCGACGCGGCCGCCCGGGCCGTTCAGCTCGCCCAGCAGCAGCGCCCGACCGTCACCCAGCATCGGCACGAACCCGCCGAACTGATGCCCGGCGTACGCCATCGCGACCGTCTTCGCCCCGTCCGGAGGCGTCGCACCGGCAAGGACGTCCGGCGCGCCGCGAAGGGCGTCGGCGTCCAGACCGAGCGACGACGCGAGTGCGTCGTTGAACACCAGGATTCGCGGTTCCGGAGCTTCCGCGCCCTGCCACGGCACGACGAGGTCACTCAGCTCGTCGGCGTAGGTGCTTTCGAGTCCGGGGAGAACTGAGGTCGGTGCAGCCATGAATTCGAGAGTAACCCTCCCCATGTGCATAGAAATACATAGAGGGCTATGGATTCTCGTGCACGTGCGTTTACGCCCCCCACCATCCGGGCACGCGCCACCGTGCAGACATTTCTTCCCGATGCCGGCTTCGTCCGCTCGGCGCGGGCGCTCGACGACAAGCGCCTCGGCAAGCAACGCGTCGAAACCTTCCAGATTCTGCGCGCCCTGATCTGGCCGACCTACGGATGGAAACGACACCCCGCAGTGACGATGTGGCGCGGCTTCACGCCTGCGCTCGTTGCCTACGGCGTCGCGACGTGCCGGGAATGGGCAGCGCGCGGTCATGCCGACGCGCTCGAGCCACAATTTCTCGACTACGGCACTGCGCGCACCTTCGCTGAATTGAGTCGCGAGGGCTGCCTGCCACCATGGCTCGGAGACGACGCCGTCCACGAGAGCCACCGACGGGCATTGGCGAACAAGGCTCCCGAGCTCTATCCGAAGGAATGGTCCGGCGAGCCGGGATACGTATGGCCCGCACCGCCGTACCCCGTGTGGCCGTTGCCCTTTCGCGTGGGACGCGACCCACTGACCTCGGAGACGCCGACGAAAACCGTCGGCCATCTTCTCGACGTCGGAGCACCCGGTGCCGCCATGCTCGAACCGGGGTACCCCGCGTGGGATGCATTGCGAGGGTTGAAGAAAGGCGAGTCCGTCGACATCCAGTTCGACGAACCGTCGACGCTCACGATAGCGGCCAGTCGGGTGCGTGCCGGACTGACCGCATGCATACTCGATCGCGACGAATTGACCGACGATCCGCTACCCGACGCGACGGCCGAGCAGGGAGGGACCGTGTCGACATCGGTCGCCCGTACGCCCGGCGAACTCGACCGCGAGGCGATGGCCGTCGAGAAGACCGATCCAGGACGAATCCGCTGGTTTCGACGCGGCCAGGCCATCGACCCCTCCGACTTCTCCCTCGTCGTGACCACCGGCGCAGAAATACCGCCCGAGCTGTCCGAATTGCCGACGCTGACGATTACGAGCTCCGAGCGCGGGTAACCGACCGGGTATGAACCTGACTCCGCTGTTCCTGCCGTTGGAAAAAGCGTCACTGCTCGACCCCGTCAGCGATACCGTGGCCACGAAGTTGCGGTCCGCATTGGACGGCTCACCCGTGGACGGGCTGCTCCGAGGGACCTTCGTCGGACACCCGATGCATCCGATCCTGGCGTACTCGGCCGTCGGAACGTGGAGCAGCGCTGTGCTTCTCGACCTGACCGGGGGTAACGCCGAAGCCTCGCGCCTGCTGATCGGCGCCGGACTCATCGCCGCCCCGACGGCCATCGCGACCGGCTGGGCGACCTGGTCGACTCTGACTCGCGAGCAGCGACGCGTGGGCCTCATCCACGCGGGCAGCAATGCGGTCGCGGCCGGGCTGTTCGCGGCGTCGTATCGCCGTCGATCGAAAGCAGTGAATTCGACGCCGGACAAGACCGCCAAAGCGTTGGCGCTCGCGGGATTCACCGTCGCCGGGGTCGCCGGAGCGCTCGGCGGACACCTCGGGTTCAACATGGGCGGCGGAGTCGCAGCCCGCGCAGTCGCCGCGGGGGTGTGACATGGCCGTCGACAACCGATTCGCTGCACTGAAGGCCAGCGGAGTCACCGCCGACGGGGTGCGCCGATTCGCGGACGGCAGTTCGGAAAACCTGAATCCCGACGCGCTCGCAGCTCTGACCGAAGCGAACCTGACGGAGTCCGAACTGCACGACCTCGCCGAATGGCTCGAAACGGCCTAGCTCGAGAATGCTCTAGAAGGTTCCGCCGCCGAGAATGTGGGCGAGACCCAGCCCGATGAACGTGATGACGTAGAGGGGCCCACGAATCGGGTCGCCCGCGCTCGCTCCTTCGTGCAGCCAGGTGAGGAAATCTGCCGATCCCATGGGCCCTCTTCTCGTCGGTGTCCGTCCTGTGATCCGCTCCGATGGTAAGGCGTGAAACCTTCACGTCGGCAGCGAATCGCAGGCAATTGTCGACGCGTCAGTGCGCGTCCTCGTACGCCTCGACAATGTCAGCCGGAATACGGCCACGATCGTTGATTTCGTAGCCACTGTCGGCGGCCCACTGACGGATGGCCCGAGTCTGCGATGCATCGCGCTTCACGGGCGCGGCAGCCTTCGATGCGGCTTTCGTCGTCACTCCGGCCGAAGCGGCTTTTCTCTTGCGTCCGCCGACCCGCGTCGCATAACCGACGTAGTAGTCGATTTTCTTGCGAAAGTCGTTGGCGTTCTTGTTCTTCAGATCGATCACGTAGTCGACTCCGTCGAGCGAGAACTCGATGGATTCACCTTGGCCCTCATCGATTGCAGTGCCGTCGATGTCGTCGATCAATTCGTAGATCACTTGCTTCGCCACGTTGCGATACCTTCCGAAGTTTCGATGAGTGAGCCTCAGGTTAACTACTGTAGGTCCAGAAACGTGAATCGGAGTGACAGACATCGCCGAAAAACGCGACGGATTCCACATATTTCGGAACAATTCCGACGCGGCGAACCTTTCGGTACGAATGCAGCGCGGTGCCGCGTTTCGTTTCCGAGACGCAATCGCCGACAGGCTCCTGGTGTGACAGGGTAGGAATCGGATCACTACTCGCAGAGGAGGCCCGGATGCAAACGAACACACATTCGGTGCGGCGCGCGATCGCGGATCTGGCACGGACGATGCACGCGTCCAGCGGCTCGGGTTCACACACAGCCGACGACGTCATCGCCGAGGTCACAGCCGGTGCCACGCGATTCGTTCCCGGTGTGGACCATGCTGGAATCAGCTTGCTGCAGCGCCACGGAAAGAAGCACACGTTCGAGGCGAAAGCGCCTACCGGCGCGGTTTCCGAGTTCATCGATCGTGTCCAGAACACCGTCGGCGACGGCCCGTGCCTGGATGCCATTCGCAACAGGTGCACCGTTCTCGTCGACGATTACTCGACCGAGTCCCGATGGCCCGAGCTGACCGCGGCCCTGCTGGACAGCACACCGGTCCGTTCCAGCGTGTCGATCCTGCTGTACACCGACCAGCACTCGATCGGAGCACTCAATCTGTACTCCGAAACGCCACACGCATTCGGGGAGACAGTCGTCGACGAAGCCGAAGCCCTCGCCGCGCACGCCGCAGTCGGTATCTCCGGGGCCCGTCGAGACGAGCAGTTCAGGTCCGCACTCGTGTCACGCGACATCATCGGACAAGCCAAGGGAATAGTCATGGAACGCTTCGGACTGGACGCGCTTCAAGCTTTCCGTCTACTGAGCAAGCTGTCCCAGGACCAGAACGTCCCCGTCGTCCAGCTTGCCGGACAACTCGTCGCCTCGGAACACCCGAAACGGCGATAGGGATCAGCGACCGCCCGAATCCCGCTGTCGCTGAACACTTTCGGACGCGAAATCCGATTCGGCCTCCCGCTGACTGACCGCACCGGCGATGTTGTTCTCCCAGGCCGCCTTGCGGTGCTGGGCAGCAGCCTTCCGATGCTCGTCCGCGTCTCCGAAGCCCAGTTCGATGGCGCGCTCGTGCACTTCTGCTGCGCGCACGTGCGCCATCGACGCCCGGTAGTGACCATCGGAGGCGGCGAGATGCGCTCGCGCAGCACGTTCGTACGCCATGTCCGCGCGGGTCTGCGCAGACCGCGCGGTCTCGGGCGTGCACGGTTTACCGGACTTCAAGTCCAGACGCCGCTGCTGCAGCTCCCGCGCTCGGGCGGCTGCTGCATTCCCTCGTTCCACCGGACCGACCGGCGCTCTTTCGGCAGTCACGGAGCCACCCATCCAGACATCCGTTCCACCCAATTTCGTCGACGTCGGTGCCCCTACTGTATGCCTATCTCGGGCGCAATCGTATTGCGTGGAAGAGGAGTAGACTCACCCCTGACCGCGTTCAGTCGAGCACGAGCTGTCCCGCGTCCGAATCGATGCCAATTGTCATGGCTCAGAGGCACTTCCGTTAGGCAGACCGTTGTCCGAAGAAGTAGCAATCACGACCGAGTGGGTCAGCCAGATCCCTGTCGTGCATTTTTGCGGCGTTCTCGACGCGCGAAGTTACTTGCCCGTCCGAAATGCACTCGTCAAAAATGCGACCGATTCGCCCGCAGCGGTCATCGCCGAAGTGGACCAGCTTGCGGCCACAACGGAATCCGCATGGACTGTTCTCACGAGCGCCAGCTGGTTGCTCCGCCGCTGGCCGGGGATTCCGCTGGCCGTCGTCGCCAGTTCCGATCGGCGTCGCCGCGAGCTCACCCGCAACGCCATCACTCGCTACGTGTCCGTCCACAGCAGCGTCGCCGCAGCGATCGAGGCCGTCCATTCCGGGCTGTCCGCACCATCCCCTCGACTACGCGCCCGGTTCGAGCGGCCGCGTACCCCCTCGGTGTTGATTCAGATGCGAGATCTGGTGACGGAGACGTTGACAGAATGGGACCGGGCCGACTGCATCCCAGCCGCGCGATGCGTCATCTCCGTGCTGGTCGGCAACGTACTGCAGCACACCGACAGCGACCTGGACCTGCGCATCGAGCTACGCGGTGATCATCTCACCCTCGCGATGCGCGACGGCAACCCTGCTCCAGCACTTCTGCGCGAATCGGCGGCGACGTCGAACGTCTACGTCTCGGGGCTGGCGATCCTGTCGTCGCTTTCCCACTCGTGGGGTACCGCGCCTGCCGACGACGGGAAGACGGTGTGGGCAGTGCTGGGCCCGGAGCAGTACCGGGCCCTGACCACCGACTAGCTCGAACCGCCCGCGGCGCCATCGGCCTGCATCAGCAGCATTGCGCCCCTGATCTCGCGGTCGTGAACCTTGAACGGGCTGCATCTGACCGTCACCTGCGCCGGCCGACCGCGGCGATTGATCGCGTCGAGCTGGATGCTGCCCGAATAGCTCTCGTCGACCAATGCGTTGCCGATCAACGGACGCAGCTCGGCCGTCGGCAGCCCGATGTCCAGGTTCAACAGCTGCCGACTTCGCGCCTCCTGCTCGGTGACGCCCCACAACTCGGTCGACGCCCGGTTCCACACCGTCACCCGCATGTCGCGGTCGACGACGATGATGCCGACGTCGGCGGAATCGAGGATCGAATCGAAGAACTCCTGCGCCTGCGTCAACTCGACGGTCTTGTCACCGAGAGTTCCGTTGATCTCGTTCAGCTCGTCGTTGGTCGACTGCAGCTCCTCGTTCATCGTCTCGAGCTCTTCGTTGGTCGACTGCAGCTCTTCGTTGGTGGTCTCGAGCTCCTCGACCGTCGACTGCAATTCCTCGTTGGTGGTCTCGAGTTCCTCGTTGGTCGACTGCAGTTCTTCGTACGCGTTCTCGAGCTGCTTGTTGGTCTCCTCGACCTTGTCGAGCAGCGCACGGGTGGTACTGACGTCGAAGAACGCGATGGACACCCCGACGAGACCGTTGCCCGCGTCGATCAGCGGATTGACGTGGATCTCCAGCCAGATCGGCTGATTTCCGTGTTGCAGCCATTCGACGTCGCGAATTCTCGACGACCGTCGCTCGACCTTGGCCTGCTCGACGTACCCGCGCAGCTCGACGGGCCGATACGACAGCTCGAGATCACGCAGCAGCCGTCCGACGTCGCGAGCGGACAATCCGAACAACGACTCGGCCTGCTGGTTGATGAGCGCGACGGTCTCGTCGCCGGTCAGCACGACCTGCGCGACCGGCGTGAACCGAAAAGCCAGATCGCGCAGGTTGGAGACGCCGGGCACGTCGTCGTGTCCGCCGTTGGTCAGCATGTCGCCGGAGGGCCTCATCGACAGTCCGCGCTGATCGATCGCCTTACGGAACAGCCGGTTCTTCAGATCGAACGGCGCGAAACGATCACTGTGGCTGAGCAGCATCTCGGCGTGGCCGAGGAAAAGAATGCCGTGCGGCGCCAGCGCGAAATGAAGTCGGCCCAGTACCCGACGCTGCGTCTCGGCGTTCAGGTACATCAGCGTGTTCCGGCACACCAGCAGGTCGATCCGCGAGATCGGCGCATCCTGCACCAGATCGTTGCGTCCGAAGATGACCGCCCGACGCAGATCCTTGCTGAAGACGTACCGGGTGCCGTCCTGATCGAAGTAGCGCTCGAGATGCTCGGGCGGGATGTTCTCGACGGCTTTGGCGGGATACGACGCCTGACGGGCCTCGGCGAGCGCGTCCTCGTCGACGTCGGTCGCGTAGATCTTGACGCGTTGACGGAAGCTTTCCGGGCCGACGGCGTCGGCGATCAGCATCGCCAACGAATACGCTTCCTCACCGGTCGCGCATCCGGCGCTCCAGACTCGAATCGGGTCATCGGGGCCACGCTGCGCGAGCAGCTGCGGGATGACGATCGTCTTGAGAATGTCCCACGCTTCCGGATCACGGTAGAACGCCGTCACGTTGATCAAAATGGTGTTGAACAGGGCACTGAACTCGTCCGAACTCGCCTGCAAATGATCGAGGTAGTCGGCGAAATTCTCGAATCCGATCTGGTCCATGCGATGGCGCACACGACGCATCAACGAGGTTCGCTTGTACCCCGTGAAGTCGAAACCGCGCGAATCTCGCAGAAACCGCAGCAGCGCCTCGAAATCGTCGTCGAGTTCCTCGGCCACACCAAGTCCTTTCACACCGCAGCTGACTGCCGTCGCGCGGCAATGACAGGGTTCATTCTCGCTTATCGGACCCGCCCCGTGGGTTCGGGCCGAAGTATTCCGGTGAGAACCACTGCAGCCGGGTAGGTTGAGGAAGTGGTTACGAACGGTCCAGCCGTCATCGCCCTCGGCGCCTCCGCCGGCGGCGTCGAGGCCCTGACTGCCCTCGTCGCGCACCTGCCGAGCGACTTCCCGCACGCCGTAGTGGTGGCGCTGCACATGCCTGCGCACGGAAACAGCGCACTCCCCTCGATTCTCGATCGTTCCGGTCTGCTCCCTGCGGTCACGGCAGAAACCGGCACGACGCTGAAGCCCGGAGTCATCTACGCCGCCCAGCCCGACCGACACCTGCTCGTCGAGAACGGCACGATCCACCTCAGCGAGGGACCGACCGAGAGCGGACATCGGCCGTCGATCAACACTCTCTTTCGATCCGTCGCACTGCATTCAGGTTCGCGCGGCGTCGGTGTCCTGCTGTCCGGAGTCGGCGACGACGGTGTCGACGGCCTCGCCGCGATCGCGGAACGAGGCGGCGTCACCATTGCCCAGGACCCCGACGACGCCCTCTACTCGACGCTGCCGTGCCACGCCATCGAGACGATCGGCGTCGACCATGTCCTTCCTGTCGCGAAGATCGGACCGTTCGTGGCCGCCCTCGATCTCCCGAAGGAGGTCGAGACCGAGGACGTTCGACGGGGAATGGAGCCTGCCGGAGCGTCCGTGCCAGGACTGCTCGAGTTCGAGGAAGACATCGCCCGTAGCAATCGTTTCGAAACTCACCCGACCGCCGACGACCTCGGGCCTCCGTCCGGCTACGTCTGTCCCGACTGCGGCGGTGCGCTACTCGCGATCGACGACAAGAACAACTATCGCTGCCGGATAGGACACGCCTGGTCCGGCCCGGCGCTCCTCGACGCGCAGAGTGAACAAGTCGACCAGGCGCTCTCCATCGCGTTGCGCAGCCTGCACGAGCGCGCCAATCTCGCGACCGCACTCGCCAAGCGCACGAAACCCGGTGCACTGCAAGACAAGTACCGCCGGAACGCCGACGAGGCCCGAGAGGCCGCGGACACCCTGAGCGCAGCCCTGTCCAAGCAACCGTTCACGGGGCAGTAGGTTTCAGTCCGCCACGAGCCGAGCGCAACTACATGTTCGCGAAGCTGTCCCACATTCGCCGACCGAGTTCGCGCTGCCCGGCGGCGTTGTAGTGAATCTTCTCGGTCTCGCTGTTGTAGAGCCCGCGCGGCCCCGGCACGTAGACGACGCTGCCTCGACGACGCGGGGTGTCGCGATGGACCGCGTCGATCACCGGATAGTCCGGATGCGCGGATTCGATCTCGTCGGGCACCATCTGACCGATCACGAACGGCACCTCCCCGAACCGACCACGAACGGTGTCGATGACCGAATCCAGTTTCTGCGCATATACCGGGCCGGGGGTCAGCGGCACGTCGCTCTCCCCCTGATGCCACAGCACCGCAGCCAGACTGTTGCCGGGAACGAGCGCGAGCCCGGATTCGATGCGCGCCAATGCATTCCAGAAGAGATTGACACGGGCCGCCCTGTCCGCCGGGTCCCAGGAAATTCCGTTCACGCGCGCGAAGGCCGAATCGCCGCGCGCGTAGGGAACCAGCAGGACAGGCCGACCGGTGTCGTCGGCGAGGCTTCGTGCGAACGTCGTCGCGAATCCGACTGCCTTGGAGGGTACTTCGTGGAAGAGCGGGTCACAGCCCGCGACGATCGTGTTCTTCGATCGACCCGACGACGCCCACTGATGCACCCGCGGGTGCGGCTTGTCCAGGCCGTCGCGATCCAGTCCGACGCCCGCGCCGTGCGCGTTCGATTGCCCCATCACCGCGACGACGAGGTACGGCTCGGTGAACGGTTCCGCCGGCAGGCCCGTACCCAGCCGCCGCTTGACGACGTCCTTCGCACGAAGTTCCAGGTTCCTTCGCAGACTCACGGCCCTGTCCTTCACTTGCAGTCGTCGACGGCGGGTTCGCCGGCGAATCGTTCACCGATCCAATGGTTCACCGCAGTGCCGTCGACGTCGCCGTGTCCCTTCCCCGGCTGTCGATCGATCGCGACGGTATCTCCCAGCGCACACGCCCTTCTCACGGCTTCGTCCGTCCACGCCGCATCGATGTACGTATCCGCGTCGCCGTACACCACGAGCATCGGAGCAGTCGCACCCTGCTGCGGGACGGACATCTCGTCGAGGAAGTAGCGCAACAGTCCGGCCGCATCCTCGGTCTTCGGCGCCAGGTCCGTCGGACCGATCCGCTTCGCCGCCTCACTGCGCGCCGACGCCCCGTCCGGGGTGCACGCGCTCAGTGCGTCCCAGTCCGCGGCGGCGTTGCCACTGCGGTAGAGGTCCAGGTCCAGGCCCGGTAGCTTTCTCGACAGTGACTCCAGAACCCACTGCAGAAGCGGAGCCTGATCTGCGGTCAGAGTTCCTCGTTGCGCCTTGTCGACCAACCCTGCCATGTTGGCTCCTGGAGCGAGGCTCACCGATCCGAGCATCTCCAATTCCGGTGCGTACCCGGCCTGTTCGTTGGCCGCCCACGCTGCACCACCGCCCTGTGAGCCACCGAAGGCGACCCACCGGTTGGACACGTTCGGAAACACGTGCCCGAGCGCACGAACCGCGTCGATCATGTTGTAGCCCGCTGCGATGTTGTCCAGGTACGGGTGCACACCGGGATGCCCTAGACCCTCGTAATCGGTGATGGCGACGGCGAATCCGGCCGCGGTGTATCCCGCGACGAGCGGCGCCACGCCGAGCAGGTCGGACGACAGCGACGGACCGCACGCCTCGTCGATCCCCGTCGTGCCGTGGCCGAACGAGATGACGGGCCAGCCTCCGTCGGGGGCGTCCCCGGTAGGGGTGAACATGCTGCCGGAGACTTCGACATCGCCGACACTTCGGTAGACCACCCGCGCCGCGTTCAGTCCGGACCGAGTGACGCTCCACGGAAGACTCGGCATCGTCTCGGCGCTGACGATCGAGCCCGGGCCCGTGCCGTTCTCCGCGATCTCGATCGGCTCCGGCGGTCTGTCCCGGAGCGCGAACGCGGCGATCCCCGGGACGGCGAACAGCGACGGAGTGGCGGCGCAGCCCGTCAACAGGAGCGACAGGGACAGCACGGCAACAAGTTTGGATCTCATCGCGCCAGCACCTGCGCTCCCGAGTCGACTTCCCACCGGATGCGGCCGAATTCGAAGTCGGTCACCCGCCCGGTACCGTCCTGGTACTCCTCCGACGTGGGGTAACCGATCTCCGGCGTCCACGCGTCGAGAATCGCTCCGCGCACGACGTGCACACCCGTTCGCTCCGAATGGAACACGCGGGCACCGCCGTCGGCGTCCAACTGCTGCATGCCCTGCACGTACGGCCCTGCCGGCAGAAACCCGGACGCCAGAACAGTCGACGCCACCTGATTCGGAGACATCGCGAAACCGTTCGCCGAGCGGAACAACACACCACCGGCGAATTCCTGCGCCACGTAAGGCCTGCCGATACGATCGTGCCCCGGATACACCGGCGTCAACGACTCACCGAGTGACGGAATGCTCTGCGCCACAGCGTTCATGGCCAGATAGTCCGGATCGTCGAGCATGCCCGACTCGATGGCCGAGGTCAGTGCGGTGTACGCAGGCTTCGGAGTGAAATCACGGTGCAGAACCCCGAAGTTGTCCTCCGGATTGTCCGAGCCGGCCAGCCGATCGCGAATCTCGTGCACGTACATCGGTCCCGCGAACGACAGCTGACTCCATTCGTGGATGAACGACGTCATCAACTCGCCCTGACGGTCCTCGGTGATTCCGGCACCCACATCCGTGGGTGAGCCGAACTCGGTAGCCCAGATCTGCTTCTGGTCGTCACCGTGCGTGAGCATGTGGCGACGCATGTCGGCGATCATCCGCAACGCGCCGTCGGGAATCGATTCGGTTCCGACCAGCGTGCCCGGGTACGAGTACGGATGCACGGACAGCGCGTCGAAATAGCCCTGTGCCCCAGCCGCGTACATCCGTTTCAGGAATGTCAGGCCGTTCATCGTGTTCTCGTTGTCACCGACGGCCCCGATCGCACCGCCGATGACCATCGCGTCCGGGTCGACGGCTTTGATCTGCGTGTACGCCTCCCTCAGCATGTCGGCATACAGTTCGGGGTCGGCCCAGGGCGCGAAGAACATCTTGCCGTTCGGCTCGTTCCAGATCTCGTAGTGGTGGACGCGACCCGAGAAGTGCTGTGCCACTTGGCCCGCGTAGCGACCGTACTCCTGCGCCGACGCCGGCTTGCTCGTGAGCCCGAGCGACGGATCGGCAGCAGCCCATACGGGCGTGTAGTCGAGGATCGCGAGCACTTCGATACCGCGGGCGAGAGCCGCATCGACGACGCGGTCCGTCGGCTCCCAGACCTGCACTCCCGGTTGGGGTTCGAGCAGAGGCCACGCCATGTCGAGGCGCAGGCGCGTCGATCCGGATGCCGCCACCGCGTCGAGACTGCGGTCGAGCTCGTCCTCACTCGCCCACAACAGGGGTGCGCCGCCGGTGAACCCGATGGGCTTCAACGGGGCCGGAGCGGAGGGGCCCGGGTCCGGAATGCTGGGGCCGTCGAGCACGAGCGGGTTCTGCTGCACGGCGGGTGCCGACGCGCATCCGGCCAGCAGCACACCGGCGAGCACCACGAGAAACAGTCGCCTCACGTGGACTTGTATCGACGCGCCAACGTCAGCGCCGGCTTCTCCACGAGCCGGTAGGTGACGGTGCCGAAGACGATGCTGACGACCGTCACCACCGCGAAGTTCCACAGCATGCCTGCCGGACTGTCGCCTGCCATCCAGCCGAAGCGTCCGACCATGATCAGAATCGGGAAGTGCCACAGGTAGACACTGAGCGAGATGGTGCCGATGTAGCTCAGCGGAGCCCAATCCGCGAGTTCGGCGAACTTCGACCTCTGACCGCGTGCCAGCGGCACGATGATGAACAGGATCAGCAGGGCGGACCCGATGGCGACGAACGTACTCTGCCAGCGAGAGTTGTCGTCGATCAGCTTCAGCGACAGGGCCGCCGCGGGGATCATCGCCAGGAAAGCCCACCACCGCATCCGAGTGACGAGGCGGCCCTTCATGACTCCGCGTTCGATGGCCACGAACACGACGGCGACGAGCATGCCGTACGTGAAGTTGTCGGCGAGCGACCAGAAGCTACGGCTCAGGACGGCGATCTCGTTGGGGCCCCAGTCCAGAAGCAGCGGATCCGTGATTCCCGACGCCTCCACCCGGCTCTGCGTGTACAGCTTGCCGGTGAGGCCGATGAGGAACATCGCCCCCACCGGGATGAGGGCGAGAACGGGTGCAGGGATGTTCGTGCGCCCCCGTAGGTAGAACGAGATCGCAGCCAGGAGCGGCAACGCGATGTAGAACGCGAACTCGAGGGACAGCGACCACGACGGGTTGATACCGGTCTGCAGGTACTGCGGAATGTAGGAGTGCACGAGCGTCAGGTTCGCCAGCAGTGCGAGCGGATCGGTCAGCATGCCGAGCCCCGCGTCGGTGAAATGCCGTTCGGCGACGGCAGCGTTCTCGACGAAGACCGCACGGAGCACGACACTGCACAGCAGGAAGATCACGATGTACGCCGGGAACACACGCAGGATGCGATGTACCGCGTAGCTCTTGGTGTCGGGCATCGGTTTTCCGGCGAACAGCCGTCGCACCATCGGCAGGAAGATCAGGAAGCCCGACAGTGCGAAGAAGAACACGAGCCCCTGACCGAGCAGACCCAGTTTGAACGTCGCGACCGTCTGCGGGCTGTTGTGTCCGCCCACGTGCACCGCGAGCACCATCAGGCATGCGATACCGCGCGGCCCGTCGAGTCCGAGGATGCGGGCCGGGCGCTTGTCGGTGGACGCCGCCTCGGTAGCGGCAGCGGCCGTCCTGTCAGGGGTTGCGGTCATCGTCTTCGCCTTACGGTTGTGGCGGTGCTGGGCAGGAACTGACGGCCGGTGTGCCCGCGAAGCGTGCGGTGATCCACGGGAACGCAGCAGCTCCGTCGATGTCTGCGTGGCCTGCATTCGGTTGGAGAAGCGATTCGACGGTGTCCCCCGCCGCACATGCTGCGGCGATGGCACCGTCCGTCCACGACTGCGTGATGAGCGAGTCCTGTCCGCCGTAGATCACCAACATCGGTGCCGCCGAACGGGTTCTGGGGAGACTCATCTCGCGTAGATAGCCTTCGAGGGCTCGTTCCGCTTCGGGGGTGGCCGGCCTCAGGTCGTCGTCGTCGATCTGCGCGGCCAGCTCCGTCCGGTCTGCGGCGAGAGGTCCACCGCACGCGGACAATTCGTCCCACCGTTCGGCGACGATGCCGCGGCGATAGTCGTCGAGATCGATCTCGGGGTGCGACTCGGCCAGACCGACGAGCACCCACTGCAGCAGCGGTTTCTGGTCCGCGGTCAACGTGCCGTCGGCCGCGGCCCGTGCGAGGCCGGTGATGTCCGCCGCGGGAACCAAGCTGACCGAACCCACCATCTCGAGACCGTCGCCGTAAGTGCCTGCGAGTTCGTTTGCAGCCCAAGCAGCTTGGCCGCCCTGCGAGCCGCCGAACGACGCCCACCGATCCGACGCGTCCGGGACCAGCTTCTGCGCGGCGCGTACCGAGTCGATCAGGTTGTTCGCGGCGGTCGTGGCATCCAGATACGGGTGATACGACGAGTCGAGCCCGAGACCCTGGTAGTCCGAGACCGCGACGACGTAGCCGGACCGCACGAGTGCGGTGACGATCGGCGAGCTGCCCAGCAGTTCCGGATCGGTCGACGGCGCGCAGTCCGGTTGCACACCCGTCGTGCCGTGGCCGTACGCGATGATCGGCCACCCGCCGTCGGGGGCGTCCCCCTCCGGCGCGAAGATCGTGCCCGACACTTCCGTGGCCGAACCGTCGACACCCGACGTCGATCGGTACACCACGCGCGCCACGGTCGACGAGATTCCGCTGAGCCGGCGATCGACGGTCAGGAGATCGTCGGCGCTGACGAGCGAACCCGGTCCGTCGCCGGAGTAGTCGGCCGTCAGCGTTCCACCCAGCGCAGCCGAATCGGGTTGCGCTGGAGACTCATCGGAACATGCGCCCGCCACCAGGACAGCGGACAGAGCGCACGCCCCGCCGACGCGTCGTAGATGCCTCATCGTCTCGGTACCCCCACCTCTTCGAAGATGTGCTCCACTTCGTCACGGTGATCGACGGCATCACGCCACACCCCCGACGCGATCACCAGGACACAGCTGACGACGAATCCCATTCCCCCGCCGACGATCAGATTGCCGACGAGAGTCTCCTCCTCCTCGGGCACGGCAGCCGCGTCGATCAGCGTCACGTTCGACACCGGTCCGTTCGCACCCAGGTCGATCTCCTCGACCAGTTGAATCAGATTCGTGGCCAACGCATTCGCGATGTCTCGGGCTTGCTCTCCGGACTCGGCGACCGCCGTGATGTCGAACAGCGCGGACGCCGGCACAGGGCTGACGACGACGTCCTGCTTCAGCTCGTCCGGCCCCATCGCCAGACCCAGTTCGACGATGACGCGCCTCAGCACCTGCTCGCTGGCCGTCAACTGCACGTAGCTTTCGACGCGCATCATCGAGCTTCGGTTGCCTTCTTGCGCGGCTCGCGTCGTCGTCGGACCCGGCGCGGTGACGAACACACGCGTCGACGCCGTGTAGGACGGTGCGACAAGCGAAGTGGCGAGCCATGCACCTGCCAGACTCAGTACCGTCGCGGCGAGGATCAGCGACCACGAGGCACGTAGCATCCGGCCGTAATCCTTCAGCCGTGGCACCCCGGTCGGCGCGATCATCGATCCAGCTCGCACGTGTCGACGACGTCCTGACCGGCGAATCGTGCCTTGACCCACGGCAGCGATCGGGTGCTGTCGAGGTTGCCGTGGCCTTCGCCGCGGTGCAGTTCGTACTCGACCACATCGCCCGACGCGCAGGCCTGCTCGAGCGCCTTCTCGGTCCACGGCTCGAGGATGAGGTCGTCCTCGGATCCGTACATGACGAGAAGCGGGGACGTCGACTTCGCCTGCGGCACAGCCATACCGGCCAACCAGCCGCGTAGTCGATCCGTCGCCTCCCGGCTGACGGGACGCAGGTCCGACGGCTGCAGCGCCGCAACGAGTTCCGGGACCAGGTCGGAGCCGGGCGGAACGCACTGCATGAAGTCGTTCCACCGCTCCCTGGCCAGACCGGATCGGTAGTCGTCGAGGTTCATCTCGGGATGCGAGATCGACAGGCCCTCCAGCGCGTACATGAGGAGGGGGTACTGCGCGCGCGTCAACGTTCCGTTCGCGGCCGCGTCGGCAAGCCCGGTCATGTCCGAGACCGGAACGATGGCCGCGGTGCCCACGAGTTCAAGCCCACCGCCGTACTCGCCGTTACGGTCGCTGGCGGCCCACGCCGCCATGCCTCCGAGCGACACCCCGTACGCGGCCCACCGGTTGCTCAGCGTCGGAACCAAGTTCCGCGCCGCGCGGACGGCGTCGATCATGTTGTAGCCCAGCGTCTTCGAATCGAGGTACGGGTGATAGTCACCGCCCAGTCCGAGGCCCTGGTAGTCCGACATCGTCACTGCATACCCGTTGAGGACGAGTGCGGCGACGATCGGCGCGCTGCCCAAGAGGTTCGCGTACTCCGACGGGCCACAGTTGTTCAGCACACCCGTCGTGCCGTGGCCGAACGAGATGATCGGCCAACCTCCCTCGGGCGCAGCGCCTCCCGGAATCAGCACGGTGCCGGACACGTCGGTGACCCTGCCGTCGATACCCGACGTCGATCGGTAGACGACGCGAGTTGCCGTCGCACCGAGTTCGGTCACGTCGTCGGCGATGTCGTCCATCGGCTCGAACGAGCGCAACGAACCGGGTCCGGTATCGGCCAGGTTCGGCGGCGGCAGAGGCTCGGGAGCCGACGTCGTCGCGGTGACGGGCGTCGTGGCCGCGTCGGGCGACAGAACCACCTGGTCGTCCCGGGCACACCCCGCCACCAACGACAGGGCCGCGCACATCCCCGCCGCGATTCGGGCCGGCCTCGTGGACCACAGCATGCGTCTAGCCCCTACTGGACGAGGAAGCGGGTTCCTCCCAGGTGGCGTCGGCTGCCTGCGGCTTGGTCTGTGCCGCAGCACCTCTCGCGTGCGTCGCGGCACGACGACGGGTGGGCTCGAACGTCGTCACCACTCCGAGGACGTTGCCGCCCACACCGCCCAGAACCTTGACGGTCCGGCGCAGCTTGTCACGCGTCGTGCTGCCGACGCGTGCGAGCACCAGTGCGCCGTCGGCGAGCGCGGTGAGAACTGCACCGTCGGTGACGTCGAGCAGCGGAGGCGTGTCGACGATGACGTAGCGATAGTCGCCGCGCAGCGTCTCGAAGAGAACCTGAGCACGGTCCGAGCCGAGCAGCTCGCTCGGGTTCGGTGGCACCGGACCCGCAGGCAGCACGGAGACACCGCTGACGACGTCACGGTGAATGGCGTCGTCCGGACGATGCTCGCCGGACAGTACGGTGCTGAGGCCGCGAGTCTGCGCGATCCCGAGGCGATCGGCGAGCTCGGGCGTGCGCATGTCGCCGCCGACGAGCAGAACCTTGTAGCCGGCCTCGGCCATCACGGCGGCGAGGTCGATCGCGGTCGAGGTACGTCCCTCGCCTGTACTACCACTCGTGACGGTGATGACCCGTGGCGGCGAACCGGCACCGAGGAAACGAATGTTGGTTCGCAGGGCTCGCAGCGGCTCACCCATACGACTGAACGTGGCGACGGCGGTGGACGGTCGCTCCGGGTCGACCGGAAGACCGCCGATGACGGTGCGACCCGAGATGTCCTCTGCGCGAGTACGATCGCGAATCGATCGGTCCATCAACCCGCGAGCGAGCGCAGCGAGGACGCCGACGACGAAACCTGCGACCGCGCCGAGGACCAGCAAGCTGACCAGACCGGTGCCGGACGGGCTCGACGGAACGTCTGCCTGATCGACGATGGTGGCTCCGGCAGCCGGGTTCCCGCCGCGCTGTGACGTCTCGAGTTCCTGGACGACCTGAGTCAGCTGACCCGCGACGGCGTTGGTCAGTGCGCGGGCGACGACAGGATCCGAATCGGTGGCACAGAGGTCGAGCAACACGGTCTTCTCGAGCGGCGTCGCAGTCAGCCTGTCGCGCAACTCGTTCGCGGTCATCGGCAGCTGCAACTGATCGACTGCGCGCTGCGCGACCTGAGTGCTGGTGGCCAGGCCGGCGTACGAGTTCACGCGCTCCTGAGAGAACAGGTTGTTCTGATAGGCCTCGCCGACCGAGCTACCACCCTCGGTCGTGACGAACAGACGAGCACACGCCTGGTACTGCGGCGCCGAGACGAACGAGTACACGAGTCCGCCGACGATGCCGAGCACCGTCGCGACCGCGACGATCCACCATCCTGCACGGAGAATCCGCCCGTACTCTCGAATCTCCACGAAATGCTCCTCTTCGATTGCCCGGTTCGCCAGAAAGAATAAAGTGCAGAGAACAATTCAGCAGTACATACATGTTGCGACCGGATGAAAGCGTGACAACATCAGTGCCCATGAACATCTCGAAACGTGTTGACGCGGCTGTGATCGTCGTCGTCCCGTTGTTCGTTACATTCTTGATGATCGTCGGTGGAACGCCAGGAAAACTTGGTGCTTTCGCCCTTGTCGGGCTTGCGGTGGGAGCTTACATCGGACTCAGGCACCCCACATATCTGACTCGCGCTCTTGCATTTTCGCTGGGCGCGCTTCCGTTCGGCTACGTCCCCGGCGTTCACGCTCCGTTGATATTCACGCTGGGATTCGGCGTCGTACTCGCGTCGGTGATCCACCGCACAGGAGTGAGTCGCGTCACACACGGTGAGATGGCCGTCATCGCATTGATCGTCACGTCCGCACTGTCGGTCGTCGCAACCGGCAGCGCGACAGTGGATTACGCGGAATTCGGGAAATGGCTCGTTTCGACTCTCGTAGCGGTATCGCTGCTCCGGTTGCCGCGGACGGAGCTCGAGTTGTTCGGCAGGATCTACGTCTACGCGGCCTCCCTCGCAGCGGCATTCGCGATCGTCGTTCTGATGGGCGACCCGGCGGGCAAGTTGATCGGCTACCTTTCCCCGTTCGGATACGGCACCGAGGAGGAAAGCACGCGCTTCGTCTATTCCGGCGGCGCGGCGACGGTTCGACTCGCCGGCACGTACATCGACCCCAACGCCGCGGGCATCGGTCTGTTCGTCGCACTCATGCTCTGCGTACTGCTCATCCGCGGCAGGATGCGACTGGCGCTGTCGGCGTTGCTGTTCGGCGCACTCGTGCTGACCCTGTCGCGCGCTGCCCTGTTCTCGGTGGTGTTCGGCGTCGTGCTGATGCTGCTGTTTCAATCCATGCGGACGCGCGACCGCGTCGTCATCATCGGCGGATTCTTCGCCGCGTTCGTGGCTGCACTGTCGGTACCGACCGTGCGTAACCGGGTTTTCTCGTCCTTCGGCAGCGGCGATGCCGGGTCGAGCGCACGAGGTGACGCACTGGCCGATTTCCCCGGGCACATGGCCGGCCACTGGCTGTTCGGGCTCGGCTGGGGGCGCACCGAATTCAAGGATCCCGGCTCGGCGTTCGAGGTCAACTACGTGGCCAACGCCCCGCTGCTGTCCGTCTATCGTGGCGGAATTCTGGCAGGCCTCGCCTTTGCCGCAGTGATCGTCGTCGGCGCGATCATCGGCTACCGATGCCTCCGATCGAAGCACTGGGAACACGGATTCATCGGGGGCGGATTCATCGGGTTCTGCGTCGTCGCGCTGCAGTTGGATTTCCCCGTCGTCACCATTCCGGCGACGACGATGGCCTTTTCGGTATTGATCGTCTTCCTCGTCGTCGCGTGGGAAAAGGCCACCGATAACGTGCCCGACGACCGGAGTCGTACGCCTTTGGCGTCGCCGAGCCCGGTAGCGACAAACATGGCTTGACCAGCAGTTCGATACGAAAAGACAAAGTGATTGCGGCTTGTAACACTTTCGATTCTCCTGCAATGATTTCCCGATGGGCTCGTGAAACGAGCCCCCTTTCCGGAGAGATCATCATGAGCCGTATTCGACTTCGATCAGTGGTGTCCGCGCTGTCGGTAGCCGTGATGACCGCGAGCCTGTCGCTCGGGGTCACGTCCTACGTAGTACCGACCGAGCACACACTCGGCCAGGCCGATGCGGCCGTGACGCCGACGACGGTCGGCGTTTCCGACAACGGTGCGCTGCTGTGGTCGAGCGACGCCGAACTGAACACGACGCTGTCGATACTCGACGCCGCGGGCATCAAGTCGATGCGCGTGTCGATCCCGTGGGCCAACGTCGAGCCCGCACAGAACCAGCTCGTCTGGACCGCCGTCGACCGCGTCGTGAATGCAGTGAACGCGCGCGGCATCTCGATGCTCGGCATCATCGCCTACACGCCGACCTGGGCGACGTCACCACCCGGACAGGCACTCAACTACCGGCCCGCGTCGCCCGCCCTGTTCGGCCAGTTCGCCGGCAAGGTCGCCGACCGATACAAGGGCAAGATCGAGGCCTACGAGATCTGGAACGAGCCCAACGGAGCGATGTTCTACGGTCCGTCCCCCGACGCCGCCGGGTACACCGACCTGCTGAAAGCCGCCTACCCGGCCATCAAGGGCGCCGACCCGTCGGCCACCGTCGTCGGCGGGGTACTGGGAGCCGTCGTCGACAATCACGGGATGCAGAACCCCGTCACGTTCACGCGGCAGATGTACGCCGCGGGCGCAGCCGGGAAGTTCGATGCGCTGTCGTTCCACCCCTACCAGTACACGATGAAGTTCGCCGACGGCACGTACGTCGACGACTCTCCCGTCCGTCAGGTCATGGACATTCGCGCGCTCATGGTCGCGAACGGCGACGGTGGAAAGAAGATCTGGGCCACCGAGTACGGCGTCCCCACCGCCGTCGCGTCGGAAGAGCAGCAGAGCGACATGATCACCCACTTCGTCACGAAGTGGCAGGAACTGCCGTACACCGGCCCGATCTACCTGTACCAGCTGAAAGACCAGCAGACCGGTAGCCAGGACACCGAGATGACGTTCGGCCTGCTGCGCTCGGACTGGAGCGGCAAGCCCGCGCTCTGGGGCGTCATGTCGCAATTGATGAACGGCATTCCGCGCTCGGCCGAGTACAACCGGTTCCAGATGGTTCCGTCCGAGCTGGGTGCAGCCGTCAGCCCGGTCTTCCCGATTCGCGACACGTGGGCGCAGATCCGGGACTACGCGACGGTCTTCCAGACGCCGACCGGGTTCATCGCGTCGCCGAACGTGGTCGCCGACGCGGTCCGCCGCACCGGCTTGCTGCCCACTACCGGCTTCGCGAACGGCTACCAGGACTTCGACAGCCCCTACGGCCTGCGCGTGTTCTCGACGGACCTCGGCGGGACGCGGCTGATCGGCGGCGGCATCATCTCCGCGTGGGACCCGACCCTCGGCCCCGCAACCAGCGACGAGACGCCCATCGACGGCGGCGGTGTGCGCGTGACCTTCCAGTACGGATCGATCACCTGGACGCCGACAGCGGGTGCGCGGGCGCAGCGGTAGGCGCTCCACGTGCGCGCGAATGTATAGCGGGCTATACATTCGCGCGCACGTGGGGACCGAAACAAACTGAAAACCGAATTACTGCCACTTTCACCGACCGGTCGATTACAGACCGGTCGGTGTTTTTATTTCGAACCGAGTTTCACGTTTATTTCTCGCGATATCGCCCGTCGACTCGGAGAATTCATTTCCGTAGTGTTAAATCGCGAGGAATACCGAGTATCCATACTCTCCCGCGACCGATTCGTCATTGTGAAGCACATCACTTAGTGCTACCAATTCAGGCGCATGTCGGATACTTGTTTACTGTGAACGACTGACACAGTGGGGCACCACTGTGTTCGGCGTTCTCGTCCCAGTCGGGGGACGCACATAAGCCCGGAAGTACATCGCACAACGACGTCGCGAAATCCATGCTTTCCGCGGTCGGGAATTCAAGTCAGAGTCTCTTTGTGCACGGTTCGACACGATTGGTACAAGAATGAATGCAAACGCCGCTGTGCAACGGAAACATCTGCGGGTCGCCGCATGACGGAGCAACTCACCCGCCCGATACGCGTCGCCATCGCCCACGACTACCTGACACAGCGCGGCGGGGCCGAGAAGGTCGTGCTCGCCATGACCCGCGCTTTCCCCGGCAGCCCCGTCTACACGACGCTGTTCGAGCCGTCGACCACGTTCCCCGACTTCGCAGGCGTCGACGTTCGCACCTCGACGTTGAACCGAATCGGGTTCCTGCGCAAGAACCATCGCCTCGCGCTCCCTCTTCTGCCGTTCGCGTCGAGCTCGATAGCGATCGACGCCGACGTCGTACTCACCAGTACGAGCGGCTGGGCACACGGATTCCGCACATCTGGACGCAAACTCGTCTACTGCTATTCACCTGCACGATGGTTGTACGAATCGCAGATGTATCTCGGCGAATCCAGCAGCGCACTGAAACGTGTTGCACTGAAGGCACTCTCCTGGCCGTTACGCCGGTGGGACCGTCGCGCAGCAGGTTCCGCAGACCGCTACCTGGCCATCTCCACGATCATCAACAAACGCATCACAGATGCGTACGGCATCGCATCCACCGTGCTTCCCGCGCCGTTCACCGTCGAGACCTCACCGGCCGAACCGATCACCGACGTCGAGAACTGGAGCGGCGGAGAGCCGTTCCACCTGTGCATCTCGCGCCTGCTCCCCTACAAGAACGTCGACAAGGTCATCGCAGCGTTCGCCGGGACCGACCACAAGCTCGTCGTCGTCGGACGCGGCCCCGAAGCCGAGCGTCTGCGAAAAGTCAAGTCGGACAACGTTCTCATGCTCAGCGACCTCAGCGCAGGCGAAATGACCTGGCTGTACACGATGTGTAACGCAGTCGTCGCCGCGAGCTATGAAGACTACGGATTGACCCCCATCGAAGCCGGCTATCACGGGAAGCCGAGCGTCGTTCTCCGATGGGGCGGGTTCCTGGACACCGTCGTCGAAGGCGTCACCGGTGTCTATTTCGACGAACCGACGCCCGAAGCAATCCGGGCAGCGGTCGAGAAGCTCGAACGAACATCATGGGAGCCGCTGAAGATTCAGGCTCACGTGGAGCAGTTCAGTGAAGAACGCTTCGCAGCAGAACTGATTGCGGCAGTCACGGAAATTCACGAAGAGAACATCGAGAGGAAGCTGTCGCAATGACCAAGAGGGCATTGATCACGGGAATCACCGGTCAAGACGGTCTTTACCTTGCCGAGCTTCTACTGAGCAAAGGGTACGAGGTCTTCGGATTGCTTCGGGGACAGAACAATCCGAAGGCTGCAATGCTCGAGCGCGTCCTTCCGCAGGTCGAGGTGCTGACGGGCGATCTGCTCGATCTGTCCAGCCTCATGCGCGCGTTCGCCTACGCAGATCCGGACGAGGTCTACAACCTCGGCGCCGTCTCCTTCGTCGCCTACTCGTGGGAGAACGCACGTCTGACCACCGACGTCACCGGCGGCGGGGTGCTGAACATGCTCGAAGCCACGCGTGGCTACCAGGACATGGCGGGCAAGCAGGTTCGCTTCTACCAGGCGTCGAGCTCCGAGATGTTCGGCAAGGTGCAGGACGTCCCGCAGCGCGAATCGACGCTGCTGTGGCCGCGTTCGCCGTACGGAGTCGCCAAGGTCTACGGCCACTACATGACGATCAACTACCGCGAGTCGTACGACATGCATGCCAGCTCGGGCATTCTGTTCAATCACGAATCACCGCGTCGCGGAATCGAATTCGTGACGCGCAAGGTCACCCGCTCCGTCGCTCGCATCGCACTCGGCCTGCAGAGCGAGATCTCGCTGGGCAACCTCGACGCCAAGCGCGACTGGGGTTTCGCCGGCGACTACGTCGAGGCGATGTACCTCATGCTGCAGCAGGAGCAGGCCGACGACTACGTCATCTCCACCGGAGAGACGCACTCCATCCGCGAACTGCTCGACCACGCATTCGCCGCCGTCGACATCACCGACTGGTCCGAGTACGTCAAGATCGACCCCCGCTTCTTCCGCCCCGCCGAGGTGGACCTGCTCGTCGGCGACTCGTCGAAGGCCCAGGAGAAGCTCGGATGGAAGCCTAAAGTCACCTTCCCCGAACTGGTTTCGATGATGGTGCAGAGCGACTTGGCCGAGCAGTCGGCCGACGTGGTCAAGATCGCGTGACTGCCAGGCGGGAGCCGCCTAGCGCCCTCGTGACGGGGGTTGCCGGGCAGGACGGCAGCTACTTGTCCGAAGCGCTCGTCGATCTCGGATGGACGGTCCACGGAGTGGCTCGGCCGGGCTCGATGAGCGTCGTCGACGACGTCACGATGCATCAGGTCGATCTCGGTGAGCCGGGAGCCGCGTCGGACCTCGTCGGTGCCACCGACCCCGACTACGTCTTCCATCTCGCCGGCATCTCGTCGGTGTGGCGATCGTGGAAGGACCCGGTGTTGACCACCCGAGTCAACGGCGTCTCGGCCGCATCGCTGCTCGACGCCTGCCACACGCATCAGGAGGCGTCGGGCAAGCGGGTCATGGTGATCAACGCGTCGAGTGCCGAGATCTTCGCCGGATCCTCGGACCCGATCCAGAACGAGAACTCGCGTATCGCGCCGACGTCGCCCTACGGTGCATCGAAGGCACTGAGTCACAACATGGTTCAGGTGTACCGATCTCGCGGTCTCGAAGCCACGAACGCGATTCTGTTCAACCACGAGTCACCGCGACGGCCCGATACGTTCGTCACCCGCAAGATCACGAAGGCGGCCGCCGCGATCGCTCGTGGCACGCAGAGCAAGCTCGAGCTCGGCAGCATGTCCGCGCAACGCGATTGGGGTTGGGCGCCCGACTATGTCGCCGCGATGGTCGCGATGGCGTTGCACGGCAAGGGTGACGACTTCGTCGTCGCAACCGGGCAGTCGCACAGCGTCGCCGACTTCGTCGCCGCCGCGATGGCAGCCGTCGGGATCGACGACTGGCGCAGCTACGTGGATGCGGATCCCGAGATGCTGCGTCCCGCCGATTCGGCCAGAATGATCGGCGACGCGTCCAAGGCACGCGACGTGCTCGGGTGGGCGCCCACCAAGAACTTCGAGGAGATCGTCACCGCGATGGTCGAATTCGACATGACCGAGGAGATGGCAGCATGACAGCGGTGGAAGAACCCACGACGGACGCGAAGATCCACCACGTGTCGGACTACAAGATGCAGGACATCTCGTTGGCCCGCAAGATCCGAAACCGGATCGGCACACTGGGTTTCAACATGGTGGTCACCTACATCCCGTCGCACGTCGTACGGCAGAACTTCCTGCGCGCGTTCGGGGCGACGATCGGCAAGGACACGTCGATCTTCCGCGGCACCACGATCCTCGACATCGAGAATCTCGTGATCGGCGAGGCATGCTCCATCGGCTTCCGGTGCATGTTCGACGCGCGCGGCGGAATCACCATCGGCGACAACGTCGTCATCGCGAGCGACACGCACATCATCGGTGGGTACCACGACCACAACGATCCGACGTTCAAGCCGATTCTCGAACCCACGTTCATCGGTGACTACGTCTGGATCGCCAGCCGGTGCACGGTGCTCAGCGGTGCCACGATCGGCCGTGGCGCCGTCGTCGGCGGCTGCTCGATGGTGCGCGGCACGGTGAACGAGCTCGAGGTCGTCGCAGGCACGCCCGCCAAGGTGCGCAGCATGCGTGATCCGAATGCGCTGCAGTACCGCCCGAAGTATCGTCCACTGTTCTACTGATCCCCACGTGCGCGCGAATGCATAGCCCGCTATACATTCGCGCGCACGTGCTCCGAAGGAGCCCTTCCCGTTGATCCTCAGCGACCAGAGACTCGTCTACGTCGCCCCGCGCTCCGGCGTGGGCGGCGTCGGTGACTACTCCGACGACTTCGCGGCCGCCGTGCGTCCGCACTTCGGCGAGGTCGTCGAGTACCGCCACGACGGGCCGGGCAGCGATTCGGTGCGCGACATTCTCGCCCACCGCAAGGCCGTCGCCGCGCTCGTCGACCCCGGCCGCACCATCGTGCACTGCGAGCTCAGCGGTGGGTCCGTCGTCCCGTTCTGGGCGACGCATCGGCTCGCCGGGGCACCACCGGTGACCGCGACGGTCCACGACCCGCCCGGGCTCGTCTGGTGGCCTGCACGCACCAAGCTCCTGGCCGGCCGGAAGGTCCTCAATCACGGTCTGCACTACCCGTTCCGCTCGCTGTGGCGCACGCTCGAACGCCGTGTCGCGGCTGACCGCACCCTGTTCGCACTGACCAAGGCAGGCGCCGACTCCCTGAACGCCGAATACCCCAGGGCCACGGCCAAAGCGAGCACGATCTTCGTGCCGGACCGTCCGGATCTTCCACCGGCGGAGGATCGCCCTCTCGCGGTCGGGCTGTTCGGGCTCGTGTACCGCGGCAAGGGTTTCGAACAGATCCAGAGCCTCCGTGACCGGTTGCCGCGCGATATCGCGATTCGCGTCGCAGGCCGCGGCACCGACCAGCTTCCAGCCGTCGACGGCGTCGAGATCGTCGGCGAAGTCAACGACGCGGACGAGGACGCGTTCTTCGCATCCATTCGTGCACTCGTCGTCCCGTACGGCAAACGCACCATCTACGGCGACGCGTTCCCCGCGTCGTCCGTCGTCACCCGGGCCATCGCGTACCAGACCCCGATCGTCTGCCTGAAATACGGTGCCTTGTCCGAATCCGACGGCGGCGCAGTGGTCGTCGACGGGGGAATCGTCGACGTCGCCGACGCAGCGCGTGATCTGGTCACCGACCCCGGCGCGCTCCGCACGCTCCGGCTCGAGGTCGAGACACTGCGCCGGGCCAACACCGCTGAACTCGTCGTGCGGGATTTCCTGGCGGAGTGGTCCAGGTGAACGCGAACCTGATCAAAGCCGGTGTCGCCGCACTCTGGACGTACGGCGGGCGCGGTATCGGACTGCTGTGGACCGTCGCGCTGATCGCGCAGCTCGGTATCGCCGACTACGGGCACTACGCCATGGCGTTCGCACTCGCCGCGATAATCGCTGCGCCACTGGATCATCCGTTCGGCGTTCGGTCCATCCGCGTCGACGAAGCCGACTACCTCGGCGAGCGCACCACCCGTGCACTGATCGGTGTCGCGCTGATCGCCGTCGGACTGTGCCTGATCGACGTGAACTACGTCGCGTGGTTCGCCCTCGTCGTCGCGGGCGGCGAGATGACCTTCAACGCATACAAATCGAGAGCTCTACGCGACGGCCACCCCGACGTCACCCAGCGGATGGACACCGTGCGTCAGGCGTCGAGCATCGCCTTGGCGACGGCATACCTGTTCGCCGTGTCCGAGCCGACCCTGCTCGTCGCGAGTTTGCTCTACGTCGCACCGTATTTCGTCATCGCCGTCGTCACACTCGTCCAGACACGTGTCGCACGGCCGCTCCTGCCCGGGTCGTGGCGCGAAATCTCGATGTTGTTCTCCGAGAACCTCGCCAACGCCGTCTACATCCAGGGCGACGTGCTGCTGCTCGGCTACCTCACCGACAGCACCATCGCCGGCTACTACTCGGTCGCTTCGGTCACGGCATGGGCCGTCGCGTTCGTCGGCCAGTCGTTCGGGCACACGTTCCACGAGAAACTGCGCCTCGCCGACGGCCGCGTCACGGCGGGCCCAGCCCTGAAGCACACCGTCGTACTCGGCTGCGTCGCAGGTTCTTTGCTGCTGATCGCCGGTGTCGTCCTGTTCTTCACGCCCGCGCCGTCACAGGTCGCCGCAGCGTTGGTCGTCATGTCGTTCTTCGTCGTCATGCGCGTGATGAACTACGTGTTCACGACGGTGCTCTATCTGCAGCATCGCGACCGCACCCGCGTTCTGGCCGCGGCGGTACTCGCGCCGCTGAAGATGGTGCTGATTCTGTGTCTGTTCCCGCTCGGTGCCGTCGGCGCCGCTCTTGCATCGGTGGTCACCGATGCAGTCCTGCTCGTGTGGTTCACGCGGGCTCTCTACCGTGAACCCGCCAAGGAAGAGGTGGCCTCGTGAGGCGTGCTACTTTTCTGCTGTCGAAGGACCCGATCACCGAGCACGGCGGTGATATCGCGTTGTCGCGCTTGATGATGCAGCTCGCCCGCGAAGCGTTCGAGGTGCGGTCGCTGTGCTTGTCGAAAGAGACCGAACCGTCGCCCGATCCCGACGTCACCCGAGTCCTCAAGCCACGTGTCGACGCGAAGCTGCTGCTGAAATCGTTGCGTCCCACGCGCAGTGTCGTGCACGGCCGCTACGACGTCGACGCCTTCGTGCACGCAATCGAGGCGTCCCGCTCGGATGTGTATGTGGCCGAACACAGTTACATGGCCGAGCCGTTCATCCGCTCCGCCAAGTTCGGTTCGCCGTTCGTCATCAATACCGTCAACACCGAGTCCCAGGTGTGGAAGGTGACGCGTGGGCTCACCGGACGAATCGAGGCGCCGCGCATCCTGCGCGACGAGATTCGCGTCGCTCGTGCAGCCGATGCCGTCGGAACCTACGACGCCGACGAGGCAGAGATGTACCGCAGCAACGGCGTCCGAGACGCTCGGTGGATCGATCTGACGCTGGAGCCGACGCCCAAGCTCGACCTCACCGAAACCGCGAACCGTCTCGTCTTCATGGGCACGCGGGACTGGCCACCGAACCAGGAAGCGTTCAAGATCGCGCTGGAGTACTGGCCACGGATCTCGGACGGCATCGACGACGCCGAACTGTGCATCATCGGCGCAAAGGCAACGGGTGCAGTTGATCCCGTGTATCCGCCCGGCGTCCGTGACCTCGGTTTCGTGGACGACCTGCAGGAGTTCCTCGGTACGTGCCGCGCACTGATCGCACCCGTCGCCACGGGCGGTGGAGTGCGTGTGAAGATTCTCGACGCGGCCAGCAAGGGACTCCCCGTCGTCGGAACCTCGGCTGCCGTCGGATCGCTCGGCCCGGTGTTCGAACTGCCCACGTTCGACGACCCCGAGCACTTCGTCGCCGAATGCCGTCGCTACCTCCTCGACCGCAACGCCGCCGTCAAAGCAGGAGAGCGGATCTACGAACTCAACGCGGCCCGCTGGGAAGAACGCATCCCGCACACGACCGTCGCATCGTTGATCGGCGCACCGCTCCGATAACACCTAGGATCACGCCATGCTGACACGACGCTTGCTCACCGTCGCTGCTGCCGCAGCTGTCGCGCTCGGACTGTCCATGCCCACTGCCCAGGCTGCCCCGCCGTCGGGACTCGGTTTCAGCAGCGGTGCACCCTTCGTGCTTCTCGACGACGCGACCCTGAACAACGAGCTCGTCGCCGGCCGAGAGGTCGGTGCATCGTGGGTGCGTGTCGTCGTCAACTGGGCTGCGGTCGAGACCGCGCCGGGCGTGTTCGACTGGAGCAACACCGACCGCGTCGTCGATGCGGCTCGGGCACAGGGATATTCGGTGCTGGCGGTGCTGGCGGGAACACCGGCGTGGGCGCAGGGTCCGATCCCGAGCATTCTGCCGGGTGCCGTTCCCGTCGATCCGAACACCTTCGGTGCATTCTCCGGCGCTGCGGCAACGCATCTGGGCGATCGCGTCGACACCTACGAGGTATGGAACGAGCCGAACATCCCGTCGTTCTTCGCACCCGTGGACGCGTCGCGCTACGTCGGTCTCCTGCGTGCCGCCTACCCGGCGATCCACGCGGGCGATCCCGGCGCGACCGTGATCGGTGGTGGGCTCGCCACGACCATCGACACCGGCGGCTGGACCGTGGCCCCGGTGACGTTCCTGCAGCAGATGTACGCGGCAGGCGCTGCAGGGTTCATGGACGCACTTGCCATGCATCCCTACACTTTTCCGTTCACCGTCGAGAACGACCCCAACGGCCAGTGGGCGCAGGTCGACCAGGCCCACGGCATCATGAATGCCAACGGCGACGGTGGCAAGAAGATCTGGATCACCGAGCTCGGTGCGCCGACCGGGAACGGTCCGATGGCGGTGACCGAGGACGCGCAGGCGGCGATCATCGGAAGCAGCCTGGCACGGGCGTCGACCCTTCCGTACGTGGGGCCGGTGTTCGTTCACTCGCTGCGCGACGCAGGAACCGACGCGTTCGACGCGGAGCAGAACTACGGTCTGCTGCGGAGCGACTTCAGCCGGAAACCGTCGTTCGCTGTGGTGCAGGGCTCCTGACGACGGCGAGTCGGTCCGTTTCGCCGCGTCCTTGCGCAGGTTTCAGCCGGTGCGCAGGTTGCACCGTGCGCGTTCGCTGCAACCTGCGCGGCACCGCCGTCGACGACGGGCTAACCGAGCTGAACCGTGGCAGTGGCGCGGTGCCCGAAGATTCGCTTCCCCTCGAACGTCGCACCGAGCGCGACGACGGCAGTGCGGCTGTCGGCGTCGAGTGATTTGATCTTGCCGCTGAACTCGATCTCGGCGGCCTTGTGCGGGCCGACGGGAATCGGTGCGGTGAACCTGACGGTGTAGTCCTTGACCGCACCCGGGTCACCGATCCACGAGGTGATGTATCCGCCGCCCAGTCCCATCGTCAACATTCCGTGTGCGAGAACGTCGTCGAGGTCGATGAGCTTGGCGAACTGTTCGCTCCAGTGGATCGGGTTGGCGTCTCCGGCAACGCCCGCGTAGTTGACGAGGTCACCGCGAGTCAACAGGACGGTACGGCCGGGCAGCGTGTCCCCGACGGCGACGTCGTCGAACTTCACCCCAGGCTGGGCATGGTGCTCGACGATCTCGAGCGGCGGGTGCTCGACCTGTTCCTCGGCATGGTCGGCCGCTTTGGCCCGAGCGGCCGACGTCGTCGCGCCGTGCATGACGAGGTTCTCGGCCGCCTCGACGATGCCGCTGTCGACGTCACCCTCACGGCCGATGAGCAGCGTAGTGTACGTGGTCTGGACGAGCTCGTTGCGTTGATTGGACACGATGTTCTTGGTGACCATCATGTCCTTGCCCATGACTTCCTTGTAGGAGTCGAGCGAGACGTCGCAGTACAGCTGATCACCGGCGACGATCGGCTGATGGAATTGCAGAACCTGATCGGTCTGCAGCATCTGACTCAGATCGAATCCGACGGCGATCTTCTCGAGCAGCCGACGCTGCGCGAGAGTGCCGACCAACGAGATGAACGTGAGAGGTGCGACGACCCCGGTGTGCCCGAGCGCCTTGGCTGCGTCACCGTCCCAGTGGGCCGGATTGAAATCCTGCACTGCGCGCGCGTATTCGCGAACTTTCTCGCGTCCGACCTCGTAGTAGTCGTCGGTTCTGTAGTGCTGGCCCACCATTGCCCGCGCGTGCTCAGCCGGATCGACCCCTGCCACTGTTGACTCGCTGTCGCTCATTCCAGAAAACCTACCGGTCTCTCCGCGACGGGTTCCACAGGGGACGGAGAGCTTGTGGAACGTCATAGGAACGGTGGGAGCGCATGATTGCTCCCCACAGTTCTACGCCGATCGATCGCGCGCCATCGGGTCGAATCGCGGCGGCGAAATCGTGGTCACGGCGGCGAACGGCTGCGGCGGCCGACGTCGCACTGCATCGGCGGCAAGCAGCGCAGCCCCGTGCGCCGTCAACGATTCGGGGAGCGACGGCGCGAGAACGGGCAGCTTGAGATCCCGACGAAGAACGCGCCGCAGCGACGGAATATGTGCGCACCCCCCGACGAGGGCGAGCGCGCCGACGGCCCTCGGCGCGTCGACGATGATGCTCGCCGTCCAGTCCTCGATCGAACGGATGGATCGGTCGATGATGTCGTCGAAAGAGTTGCGCCACAACCGAACCGGACCACCGACGAACGGACCCGACACCTCCGCCACCCGCAAGCTCGACAGCTGTTCGCGCGCATAGCGGACCGCGGTCGTGAGAGCGTCGAGAGCTGCGGTCGACACGAGTTCGTCGGCGCCGTAGGTCTCGAGCAGATAGTCGCGCACCGCGTCGTCACACACGGCGCCACCGAACAGCGAAGTCCGTGCCGAACCGAAAACCTGTCCCGACGACGGGTCCACGACCGACACCGTCGTACCGGACGCACCGATATCGCAGATCGCGACGGTACGAAGACCGTCGAGCTCGCCGGTCCCGCGAAGAAAACGCAACTGCGCGCCGAGCTCCGACACCACCATGCAGCGCTCGGACCGGTGCATCGAATACGCCGACGTACGCATCCGCGACGCGGGATCGTCCGGAACGGCGAGCACGACGTCCTCCCCGTCGACGCGCTGCGACAAGGCCATCGAGTCGAGAAGGTCAAGGGCGGCGCTGACGTAATCGGCCGGCTCGAACGAGCGCGCGACACTGGCCGACGTCACCGAATCGTCGGCGACGTCGAGTGCAGTTGCGCGTGCCGTCGACGTTCCCACCGAGACACCCAGCACCGCATTCATGACTACCTCGACTTCAGGTCACCCCAATCCGACCAGCAGATACTAGCGGCAAACAAGTCTCGAGGTAGGTCGAACTACAGTTTTGCGATCTTTCGGTTTGTTTTTCGCAGTTCACCCATTGCCGCTCGTCGACGGCTCCGCAGTGGTGGTGCTGATATCCGGCGGCGTGGTCGTCGTGACCGGCGGCGGCGTGGTCGTCGTCAGCTCGGGAGCCTGAGTCGTCCGCGAGGTCGTCGAGGCAACCGGCCCCGGCTGCTGCGTCTGCGTCGACACCGGGCGAGGAGGGACGACGGGCGCAGGGGCGACAGCGTCCCTCGTAACGGAAATCGTTGTGGCCGTGCCGATTTCGACAGGTACGGGCGGACCAGGGATCACGGCCTCGGGCTCGACGGGCTCGAGGGGTTCGACCGTCATCGTCACCGCGTTCGTGGGATGCACCATCTCGACGGGAACGGGCGCGTGATGGGGCGTCGGCGACGACGTCATCGCCCATGCGGTGACACCGCCGAGCGCAGCCAGCACGCACGCGGCGGCGGCCGCGACCGGCCAGGCAGTCCGGCGAGCCCCAGGCAGGGCACCGGGCCTGGGCGCGACGACGTCGACTTCACCGACGAGCAACGCCGCGGCGACGTCGGACGAGAAGGCATCGGTCAGTCGCTCGTCGAAGATGTCGACGACGAGCACCGGATCGGGCTCGGTCTCGGCCAACGCGTCGGCGACGATCTCACGTTGCAGCGAGTTCTCGCACACGACGGCAGCGCCGACGAGGGCCACGTCGTGCTGCCGCGCCTGAACCGACATGAAGCCGAGCGCAGTCGACACCGCACCGGCGATCCCACCCGGCGCTGCAGCAACCGGAACCGTTCGCGTGGCGATCGGGCCCTGCTCCGGCGTGCCGGTCTCGACGAGCGACGCGGTGACCTCGTAGGTGCTCACGTGTACGCCCAGCGCAATACGCACTTCTGTCACGGCTCCCTACGCTCGACGGCCGACCGGGGATTCCGGTCGGTTTCTCGTGCGTCAGGTTACCGCTGTGCCCGGTTCGAGGGACAGTCAGAGGGACAAATCCGACACCTCGGCCCGGGCCGCCTCGGCTGCCTGCATTTCCCGGGCATAGAGCAACCCGAAGGTGAATCCGTTCTCACCCGGCGTGACACCGGCGACGCGGCCGAGTTTCTGCAGTGTCTGCGCAGCGACGACCGAATCCTGATGCTCGCCCAGCACCTCCTGGACGTGCTTGAACTTCTTGATCTCGGCCTTGGCGTCCTTCTTGCCGAGGATCGGCTGCATGAGCTCGGCGGCGTACCGGGCGCGCTTCGCCGCTTTGCGCGCCTTGTGCAGCGCTTCGTCGTCACCCAGTTCGATGGCCTGATCGATACGCCTGCCGACCTTCTTGGACGCTTTCCGCGCCAACTTGGTCAGAGACTTCTCGCCGACGTCCTCGGCTCCGTCGACCAACGGAAGCTTCTGCGACCATGCCGTCAGGGTAGTGAGCAGGTCGCGGTAGCGGTCGCCGTCGAGCTCGGTGGTCACGATCGCACGAGAACGAATCTGCTCGGCCAGCAGGTCGTTCTCGATGCGCGACGCGACCGGGCCCAGCACCAGTTCTTCGGGGAGCGCGTGCACCGCGGCGGAGAATCGGGCTCGTTGAACCTGCCGGTCACGAACCTCACCGAGAAGCCCTGCATACCAGGACAGTTCCTCGTCGAAACGTTCGGCTTGCTCGTCGTCGAACAGATCCGCGAACACACGGAGCGTGCTGCGGTAACGCCGGATCGCCACACGCGTCGAATGAATGGGGTCGAGACCGCGTCGCAGATAGACGTCGCCGGCGAAGATGGCCTGCGCCTGCTCGTCGAGGTAGGCCGCGACCACGCCGATCGGTGTCGACGACGGCCGGGCCGGCCGAGTCGTCAACGCGCGGTGCAGTTTCGACGAACTGGCCGATCGCGTGGCGCCTGCGGACTTCAGGACCTTCGCGGCCTTGTCGAGAGTTTTCTCCGACCCGGCAGGCCCCAGTTCGACTTCGAGCTCACGCCAGACGCTCCCCGGCGCTCCTGGGACGTCGGCGCTGACCGAATCGTCGGCGACCTCGGCGAGTACCGCCCCACCGGCACCGGTGACGACATGAACGCGGCGCAACGACGTGAGCGTCGCGACGGGTACCAGCGGCTTGCCGAGGGCGGCGCCGACGAGAAGGTCTGCGAGCTCGTCAGGAACCACCGCGTCCTCACCGGTTCCGAGCGGGAGCCGAATCTCGGTGCGGGCCTTGTCCGCCGGGACCTTCGCGTGCCACCCGGTATCGGCATCTCCCCGGCGACGACGAAGCGTGATGCCTCGCCGCAGAAGATCCAGGTCGGCAGTGTCGTAGTAACTACTGACCAACTGCACTTCCGATACGTCGATCGAACCGCCCTTCGGGGCCAGATCGGTCAAGGAGGGAAAAACGAAGTCCGCATCCGCGTCGAACTTGTCTTCACGTTCGGTCTGAATCGAAGCCATACCAACCAGTGTGCCCGATTCGGATGAACATCGATCGATCATCCGGCCGGAACGTGCGTCGGAGAGGTGAACACGGCACGGGACGGGTTGCCGTCGCCGCCAGCCTGATCCGCATCCCTCGACACTGCACCGGCGGACGCGGCCACTCCGCCTGCGACCACGAGCGCGACCACACCACCGAGATAGCGGGACTTCTTCAGCCTGCCCCGATGCCTCGACGACGAGTCGCTGTGCCGCGGGCGTCCGGCCGACGTCCCGCTACCACCGACGACGAGCCTGCCCGCGGCGCCTGCGGCACCTCGTGCAGCGAGCAGCTGTGGATCGACGGGCACGAACACGGGCACCGACACCGCGTCGAACAGCGATTGACGGACGATCTGCATGCCGGCGCCGCCGCCGACCGCGAAGAGTGCGTCGACGCGAGCATTCGCGGCGATCATCGCTTCGGCGAGCGTGACGGCGTCGTAGACGTCGTCACGGATGAGGTCGTCCAACTCTCTGCGATGCACCCGGGCCGCGCCGCCCGACAGCGGGCCGTCGATGTCGACCGCGCTGAAACGCGACAGTCGCTCCTTGCCCGCGCACACGCTCTCCACGAACGTTTCCTGCACGTCGGGAGCCAACGGACGGCCGAAGCCGTACCGCTCGAGCAGAAACCGCACGAGGGCCGCGTCGCAGGCATCGCCGGACAACACGGTGGTGCGACGTGAGACGTGTACGTGGCCCGACGCGACGTCGACGATGGACACGGTGACGCCGCCGGCGCCGACGTCGAACAACGCAACGGTCTTCTCGTCGACGAGCAGGCCGGTTTCCTGCAGTGCACCGATCTGCGCACCGAGGTCGGACACGAGTGCAAGACCGTCCACGTACTCGACGCCGTACGCCTCGGTCGGATTCTTGTCGCGCAGCGCCAGTACGGGAGAGGGCGTCTGTCCCGCCATGTCCTTCACCGTCGCGGTGACGGCCTTCCAGTAGTTCTGCGACGCGGCCGGAAGGTCGGCGAACATCTCGGTGCTCGTCGGTGGAGTACTGGTCGATTCCACCGAAAGCCCGTGAATGCCACTCACGCCGAGGGATGCGCCGAATACGGCGGTCATCGAAAAACCTCGCTCCATGTATGCCCCGACCCACACGGTTGCTACGCAAGGCTAGCGGAAAAACCGGCACAACGCAGGTTTCCAACCGATAAACCGACCTCGGGTGCGGTTCAGTCGACCGGGGACTGCACGAAGTTGAGGTAGGCCTTCGACGGCGTCGGACCCCGCTGACCTTGATATTTCGACCCCACGGACGCGCTTCCGTACGGGTTCTCCGCGGGGCTGGACAGCCGGAACAAGCACAGCTGCCCGATCTTCATGCCCGGCCACAACGTGATGGGCAGATTCGCGACGTTCGACAGCTCGAGCGTGATGTGACCGCTGAACCCCGGATCGATGAATCCTGCCGTCGAGTGTGTCAGCAGCCCGAGACGGCCGAGCGAGCTCTTGCCCTCCAGTCGTCCGGCGAGGTAGTCAGGCAGCGTCGTCAGCTCCAGGGTCGAACCGAGCACGAACTCGCCCGGGTGCAGCACGAACGGCTCGCCCTCGGCCGGCTCGACGAGCGTCGTCAACTCGTCCTGCCGCTTCGATGGATCGATGTGGGTGTAGCGAGTGTTGTCGAACACCCTGAACAGCTTGTCGAGCCGCACATCGACACTCGACGGTTGCACCATCGAGGCATCGAACGGCTCGATGCCGAGGTTGCCGGTGGACACTTCGGCACGGATATCGCGGTCGGAAAGCAGCACACCGAAGGCTAACGTGCCGTCCGGGAAGCGCGTAACGCTGCACCACCCGTCTGCGACTGGTTACCGGCGGGTGTCGAGGTCGCCGCCCGCGCGGGCACGCCGAGATCCGTCTTCGCGCCCACCCCTTCGGAAATTTCGCCGGACTCACGTTCGTTCCATTTGCCCCGATAATGAGCAATGTCCACCAATTCTGGCCTCATCACGGGGCTATCACAGAGGGATGACGATGAATTCCACCTTCGTGCTCGATCGGAGAGTCGGAGAACGAATGCGTAATCACGTTCTCGTTCCACCCGAGTCGAGCTATTTCGACCATCAATTGCAGTGCACGGTGCTGGCCACCACGCCGAGCGCACGCCCGGACCTGTGGCGAGAATTCGTCGAGGGCGCGCGAGAGAGTTATTCGCATTTCGGTGTCGAGAAAGCATTGGAGTACGAGCGAATCGCAGACGGGTCGACGACGTCGCTGTTTTTCGCGAAGCTGAGCAGATCGGGAGAATTGTGTGGAGGTCTTCGGGTTCAGGGCCCGTACTCCTACCCCCAGCAGACCCACGCGGATCTGGAGTGGGCGTCGTCGCCGACCGGCCGAACCGCACTGCGGTCGATGGTGGCCGATCGGCTTCCACATGGCGTCGTGGAAATGAAGACCGTGTGGTCGTCGGTCGACGGACCTCGGTGCGGTAGACCCGGATACCTCGGCGCCATCGGTGCATCGCTGGCCGCCGCAGTTCTCGGATGCCGCTTCACTCTCGCGACGAGCGCTGACCACGCTGTGGGCCCTTATCTCGACTCGGGTGCCGTGATGGCGGCCCACATCGACCCAGTGCCGTACCCCGACCACCGTTACAACACTCGAATCCTCTGGTGGGATCATCGCGCGATACATGCGACTGCGAGTGCCGAAACCTATCGCTACATCTCCGACGCGGTCGACGCTCTGTTGGGCCGCGCCCCCATCCCCACGGAGGCTGCTGCATCATGACCACACATTGGCAAGCAATCGTTCTCGACGACACCGACTCGGCGGACCGCGCGGAACTCAGGCGGCTGCGCGACGATCCGACGATCGAGTTTCTCGACACACTGTCGGTACAACGCGAAGGACTCGCGCGGCTGACACCGCCTCCGCCGCAGGAGATTCTCGACGAACCGATGCGGTGGGTGCACTACCCGTGGCGTCGAACCGTCGTCGCGACACTGGGACCCGTCGCCTTCCGCCGACTCCGGCTCGACCGCAATCGCAACAAGATCACCGCCGAGGAACAGGATCGACTCTCGACGCTGAAGATCGGCATCGTCGGCCTGAGCGTCGGACATGCCATTGCCTACGCACTGGCTCTCGACGGAGTCTGCGGCGCACTGCGACTCGCCGACTTCGACGAGATCGAACTGTCCAACCTGAATCGCATTCCCGCCACCCTGCTCGATCTGGGTATCACGAAGCCCATCGTCGCCGCACGCCGAATCGCGGAGATAGACCCGTACCTGCCGATCGAAATCGACGACCGTGGCGTGACCGCCGAATCCGCCGACAGCTTCGTCGACGGCCTGGACCTCGTGATCGAGGAATGCGACTCGCTCGACGTCAAACTCCTCGTCCGTGAGCATGCCCGCGCACACGGCGTGCCCGTCATCATGGAGACCAGTGACCGTGGCTTGCTCGACGTCGAACGCTTCGACCTCGAGCCGGAGCGGGCTCTGTTCCACGGCCTTCTCGGCGACATCGAATCGAGCACGCTGAAGGGACTGTCGACGCACGACAAGGTGCCGTACGTACTGGCGCTCCTGGGGGCCGACGACCTGTCCGCTCGTATGGCGGCGTCGATGATCGAGGTCGACCGTACGACGACGACCTGGCCGCAGCTCGGCAGTGAGGTCGGGTTGGGAGGCGCGTCGGTCGCGGGCGCGGTTCGACGCTTCGGACTCGGGCAGAAGCTCGAGTCCGGTCGCGTCCGCATCCACATCGACGAGCATCTGGACGCACTCGCCGTACCGACCGGCGACGTGCACATCGACGGCGCGGTTTCTCCGCTGTCCGCCGACGAGTCCACGACCGCGACCGCAAGCTCCTTCGACGCGATCGCCGACGCCGCGAACCGGGCGCCCTCGGGAGGGAACGTCCAGCCGTGGCACATCACGGTCTCCGAGGGATCGATCGCACTCGAGGTCGACACGCACCGAACCTCCGGGCTCGACGTCGCGTACCGCGGCAGCCACGTCGCGTTGGGTGCGGCGTTGTTCAACGCTCGCGTCGCTGCAGCGGACCGCGGTCTGGTCGGACAGCCGAAAATCCGAACGAACGGAGACACGGCACAGATCACCCTGTCGCTGACCGACGGCACCGACACCGATCTGGCAGCCAAGTACCCACGTGTGCTGTCCCGTGTCACGAATCGGAATCTCGGAACGCCCCGTCCGTTCGACGACGCGACGAGGTCCGCGTTGTCCGACGCGGCGGACGCCGAGGGTACGCGTCTGGCGCTCGTCACCGACCGCGACGCGATCGAGCGCGTCGCCGACATCATCGCCGAGTCCGATCGCATCCGCTATCTGACGAACTCGCTGCATTCGGAGATGATCTCGGAACTTCGTTGGCCGGGGCAGGCCGATCCGAACACCGGAATCGACGTTCACGCGTTGGCGCTCGATCCGACGGACCTCGTCAAGCTCGACGTGTCGCGTCGCTCGGATGTGATGGCGCTGCTTCATGATTGGGACGCGGGCGTCGCCCTCGGCGAGGACAGTCACGAGCGCATCATGTCCAGTTCGGGTCTTGCGGTCACGATCGTTTCAGGGGACACACCCGCCGATTTCGTGCGCGGCGGATCCGGCACTCAGAACGTGTGGATCACCGCCGAGGAACACGGTCTCGCAGTCCATCCCGCGTCACCGGTGTTCATCTACGCTCACGAGCCCGCGGAATTCGACGAATTGTCGGCGCACTACGCCCAGGCCCTGGCACAGCTGAAAGAGCAGTTCGAGTCGATCGTCGGAATCGACACCGGAGAGTCGATCGCGTTGGTTCTGCGTTTGTCTCACACCGACGAGACGGCTGTGCGCAGCCGTCGTCGAACGCGGTCTCATGTGGCCGAGGAGCCGGTAGAGTCGGGCGCCGTACCGCAGAACTGAGTCAACCGCTGTCGGGCGGGCGTCGAGATGGCCGGGGGTAGCCATGAAACACATCCGTAGTCTCGACGCTCTCGTCACCGACGTTGCATCGGAACTCATGGGAGTCGATGCAGCGTCGGTGATGACCGCGTACACGCGAGTACTGCGCACTCTCGTCGAATACTTCGGTGTGGACGCCGCGTACCTTCGCCACACCGATTACGACAACCGCTCCACGGTCATGGTGGCCGAGTGGCCCGCCCGGCCGGACGCCCCCGATCCGGACCCCCTCGGAGTCGTGTACTTCGCCGACGCCGACCCCGTCTTCGCAGCATGTGAGCATCTGCTGCACCCCAAGGTGTTTCGGCCGCGTCCCGAGGAAGAAGAATATCGACGACGGGTCAAGGCTGCGTCCGGGTACGCGGTCACGTCCATGGCGGTCGTCCCGCTCGTCCAGGGCAGGTCGATCGGATGGGTCGGACTCATCAAGGGCGGCGACCGCGACTGGTCCGAACAGGAGACCAACGCTCTGGTCGCGATCGCGTCCATGTTCACGCAGGTGCACGCTCGAATCGAGGCCGAGGAGTCACTGCGCACGGCGGCCGAGCACGATGCACTGACCGGATTGTCGAATCGGCGTGGCGTGACCGACGATCTGGAACGCCGGCTCGACGCCAAGGCCACCGGCGGGCCGGTCGCGGTCCTGTTCCTCGACCTCGATCGATTGAAGGCACTCAACGACTTCTACGGTCACACCGCAGGGGACGCCTATCTGTGCGCACTGGCCGACACCCTGCGGGGTGTGCTGGATCCCGACGTCAGCATCGCGCGATGGGGCGGAGACGAATTCGTCGTCGTACTCCAGCCCGCGACGATCGACGGCAAGACCGCGTCGCCGTACGACGTGGCATGCCGAGTGCTCGACGCGGTCTCCTCCACCCGGGTTCTCATCGCCGGTGACGCGATCAACCGAACCGCGAGTATCGGTGTGACGACGGCATATCCGGGTGTCGACAGTGTGCACGAGGTGATCGCGAACGCCGACCAGGCCGCGTTGGTGGCGAAGCGAACCGGCGGAAACAGCGTCGCATTGTTCGACTCCACCATCAGAGCCCGCAACGCGCTGAGGAACGACGTCGAACTGCATCTGCATTCGGCGATCGAAAACGGAGAGCTGACACTGCATTACCAACCGGAGATCGACCTGCAGACCGGTCGCATCACCGCCGTCGAAGCGTTGGTTCGGTGGCAGCACCCCTCACGCGGATTACTACCCCCTGCGGACTTCATCGACATCGCCGAATCCTCGGATCTCGCAACCGAACTCGGCCGATGGGTCCTCGAGGATGCGCTACGCACCTACAGTGAGTGGGCCCGAGACATTCCGACGCTGGACATCGTTCTGCGCGTGAACGTCTCGCCTGCCCAGCTCCTGGCGACCGAATTCGTCGACATCGTCGCGCGCGCACTGACCTCGGGCTCGGTGGCCCCCACCCATCTCTGCCTCGAGATCACCGAGAACGCCGTCGTCCAGGACACCGGGCAGACAGCGAAGGTCCTTACGATGCTCCGCGAGCTGGGTGTGAGTATCGCGATCGACGACTTCGGTACCGGGTTCAGCTCTTTGGCGCACCTGAAGATCCTTCCGGTCGACGCGCTCAAGATCGACCGCGAGTTCGTCGAGCATCTCGACTCGGATGCAAGCGACCAGGCCATCGTTCGATCGATCGCCTCGCTCGCGAGAGCATTCGACCTCGACCTGATCGCAGAAGGCGTCGAGACCGAAGCGGCGCAGTCCGAACTACTCGCTGTCGGATGTCATCGCGCACAGGGCTACCTCTTCTCGCGCCCCGTTCCGGAAGAAGACATGCGGAACATGCTGGTCTCGGCTGTAGAGTCAGCTCCGTGACGCGGGGAGTCTCGAGGTAGGAGAGGAAACTGAATCGACGTCGGAGTCTGGATGCTGTGGTGACCGATGTCGCGACCCAGCTCATGGGCGCCGACGCCGCGACCGCCCGCGAGACCTACGAGGCAGTTGTCCGAGGACTCGTCAACAGCTTCGAACTGGACATCGCGTTCCTCCGCCACGTCGATTTCGACACACGGTCGAGTGTGCTGATCGCCGAATGGCCGCCGCGCACCGACGTCAAGCATCCGGACCCGCTGCACATCGTCTCGTTCGTGAACGCCGAACCCGTGTTCGCGTCGACCGAACTGCTGCGCGACATTCGCGTCATCCGCGCCGGCGACGGAGCCGACGGATACCGGAAACTCGTCGAGTCGGCGTCCGGATTCGTCGCCGACACCTTGGCAGTCGTGCCGATGGTCGACAACGGTGTCACGGTGGGTGCCCTCGGGTTCGGAACAGTGTCCGCGCGTGAATGGTCGTACGACGAACTGAACGCCCTCAGGGCCATCGCGGCCCTGATGACACAGGTCCACGCAAGAGTCGACGCCGAGAATCGCGTCCGGTACGCCGCGACGCACGACGAGCTGACGGGCTTGTTCAACCGCCGTGCACTGCTCACGTATCTGCACGAGCGACTCGACGATCATTCGACCGGACCGATCGCGGTACTGGCCCTGTACCTCGATCAATTGAAGGCGCTCAACGATTTTCTCGGCCATCTTGCCGGGGACGAATACATCGTCGCCGTGGCAGAGACCCTGCGCACCGAGATCGGATCGGACGCGGTGATCGCACGTCTGGGCGGCGACGAATTCGTCATCGTGCTGCGCGGACCCGCCAACGCCCACATCGCCACGGTGACCGCGAAGTCCGTCCTCGATGCAGTCGGAGCGCTGAATGCGCCTGGCGTGGACGGAAACCGTCGAGCGAACATCGGGATATCCGTCGCCCACCCGGGACGCATCTCCGCCGAGGCCGCGTTGAAAGGCGCCGACCAGGCCGCGCTGATCGCGCAGGCCGACGGCGGCAGAAACATTGCGCAGTTCAACGAAGAGGTACAGCGGGAGAGCGAATTGCGAAGCGACGTCGAGGTGCATCTGCGGAATGCAATCGAGGACAACGCATTGCTGCTGCACTTCCAGCCGGAGATCGACCTGATCAGCGGCAGGGTCACGGCATTCGAAGCCCTCGTGCGATGGCAGCACCCGATCCGTGGCCTCCTGCCCCCGAATGCCTTCATCCCCGTCGCCGAAGCGACCAACCTCGCACCCCAACTCGGCCGGTGGGTACTCGAGAACGCGTGCCGAACGCTGGCCGACTGGCGCAGCACACTACCCGGACTCGACATCTCGATGCGGGTGAACGTCTCACCCACACAGTTGGTGTCCACCGACTTCGTACGCACCGTCGCGGCGGTGCTGCGGCAGTACGGCATCGCGCCCGCGTCACTGTGTCTCGAGATCACCGAGGTCGCCGTCGTGAAGGATCTGGAACGCACCCGACGAACCCTGCACGGGCTGCGCCGTCACGGTGTCCACGTCGCCATCGACGATTTCGGCACCGGCTACAGCTCTTTGTCGCACCTGAAGGAACTACCGGTCGATGCCTTGAAGATCGACCGGGCATTCGTGGCCAGCCTCGGAACTGCCGATCGAGACGACGTCGCGATCGTCGCTTCGGTCGTCGGACTCGCTGCATCCTTCGATCTCGACGTCATCGCCGAGGGCGTCGAGACGCGTGAGGCCGCCGACGTTCTGGTGGGGCTCGGATGCCGACGCGCCCAGGGCTACCTGATATCCCGACCTGTCCCCGCAGCCGACGCACTCGAGCTGCTACGGGGCGTCACCATCGACATCTGACGCATCCCCGTGCTGCTACAGTGTCTTCTCGCGGGTCGTACGACCCGAAACGCCGGTGTAGTTCATTGGTAGAACGCGACCTTCCCAAGGTTGAGAGGCGGGTTCGATTCCCGTCACCGGCTCTTCACGGAGTTATCGGCGTGTAACGACCGACCTGCCTTTTGTGAACAATCCCGATACATCCCCTCGCTCGCTGCGACAAGTCACCACGACCGGCATATCGTGAAGGCAACGCGGGGGAGAATGCGCGAGGGATTGTGTGAACCGCACACTGACTGTGGCTTTCTGCACGGTAGCGATCGCGCTCGGTGCCGGCATCGCGACGGCACAGCCCGTCGTGCCGTCCGTTCCCGGCCCTGCGCAATCCAGTCATGCCGACGCGATCCGTTACTCGGAAGCGCATCCGAACTCGACACCACCCGGCGTCAACGACACCTCGTGCGTGCCGTCGCCGAACCATCCGAACCCCGTGATCCTGGTGCACGGCACCGATGCGACGGCGTATGCCGACTGGGCGGGCCTCGGTCCGGTCCTGCAGACACAGGAGTACTGCGCGTATGCACTGAACTACGGCGCGTCGCCTGACGGAACGACTTACGGATACAGCGACATTCGCGACAGCGCAGCCGAACTGAAGGACTTCACCGAACGCGTTCTCGCGCGAACCGGCGCCGAGAAGGTGGACATCGTCGGATACTCGCAAGGCGCCGCGGTGTCACGGTATTACACCAACGAGTTGGGCGGGGCGGCCGTCGTCGACGAATGGATCGGTATCGCGTCACCGACCTACGGCGGAAACGCGTACGGCTTTTCCCCTGTCGTGCAATCCATTCCGGGTGGAACCACAGCGGTGTCGAGTGAATTCGGGCCCGCGCTCGTGCAACTGCTTCAGGGATCGGAATTTCTGAACCAGTTGAACGCACACGGTGACACCGTGCCCGGCGTCCACTACACGTCCATCGCGACCCGCGTCGACGAGACGATCCAGCCCTACACCAACGCGCTGTTCCACGACCCGGACGTGACGAACATCGTGGTGCAGGACGTATGCCCGATCAACAACGTCGCGCACTTCACGATCACCTACGATCCGACGACGCTGGGACTCGTTCTCGCAGCGCTCGATCCGAGCGCGGGAATCGTCCCCTACTGCGGTCCGGTTCCTCTCGGTGCAGGCATTCTCGACGTCGTCGTCGCGAGCAACTGACTCCGACGCGTCAGCCAGTCGACCGCGAATGCGGTGATCTCCCGCGCGTCGACGAGCACGCTGTCCGCGTCGCCGATCGTGCCTCGACGGCCGGAACCGGTCGCGAGGAAATCCTCGACGACGGACGCGAAGTAGTCGTCGTCCAGGCCGTCGACGATCGGTCTCGACGTGTCGAACTCCTCCACCCACCGCCAGACCGTGCTGCCGTCGTCACCCCGTAGCGGGTATTCGATGCGCACGCGACGTTTGTCCGGTATGTCGGCGGTGGCCTCCGCATGATGCAACACCGTCATCGTGTCGAGAGGCGCCCCGACCATCAGCACCATGCCACCCGACGCGACGATCCGTGCCAACGGTGTCGAGGCGCCGTAGCCGTCGTCCATCGGGTGATCACGTGTCAGTTCGTCGGCGCGACAACCCAACGCGGACATGGCAGCTCCCGGGTTGGCGCTGGTGTGCACACCGGGCCTGGAACGAATGGTCGACGCCAGGATGCCGTGGTCGCGAGCGGGCCGGGACGTCGCGGGGTCGTACGGAGGGACGTGCGCGCGCAGCGGCTCCTGCACACTGCCGTCGTCGTTCCAGATGTCGACACCGACGCCCCAATCCTGGTACGACACAACCGTTCCCGACGGCCCGACGACGTCGAGCACGGCGTCGACGAGCGCATCGGGGCCTCCGAGAACCGGACCGACTCGGCTGAACGCCGCGTGCATCATGACGATGTTCCCGTCGCCGAGACCCAGTGCTGCCGCGTCGGCCGCCAGGCTCGCCCGTGTATGCGGGCTCACTGGATCGAGCCGTCCATGCACAGCTGATAAGCACGTAACCCGATGAACAACTCCGACGCGTGGACCGGGTCGAGGAAGTCCCGCCCCGTCAACTCCTGTATCCGCCGCAAGCGGTACAGCACGGTGTTGCGGTGATAGTGCAGCCGTTCGGCTGCGTCGGTGGTCGACCCCTCGGAGCGGAACCACGCGTCCAACGTGGCCAGCAGGCTCGACCTCTCGGCGTCGGGGAGATCGAGGAGTTTACCGAGGATCTGCCGTCCTGCGGTGCGTCCGGAATCGGGGTTTCCGGCGAGCAGCAGCGGGACCGGAACCGAGTCGAACCGCGTCGACGCGGAATCGTCCACGCGTGCACACGCCCGGGCGAGCCTTGCCTGCTCGACCGCGGCAGGCGTACCGGACGGAGACGAGAACAGTGAGCTGACGCCGATGTTGCCGCTGCCGGCAGGAATGGCGTCGACGACGGCGTCGAGAAGGGCATCGGAACCGGCGAACAACAGTCCGAGCACGCCGTCGACCTCGCTGTCCCAGATCGCATCGACCCCGCGAGTAGCGATGTCGGCGCAGGACGCCTCGGCCGACACGACGACGAAACTGCCACGCTCGGGGATACGGAACGTGCGCAGTGCGTCGGAGACGGCGGCCGGATTCGATCCGTGACCGGCGAACACCGCGCGGACGAGCCGTCGTCGCACATCGGCGTCCTGCTCGGCCCTGGCCTCGGTGCTCAGTCGATAGGCGTCCGCCGCTGCATCGGAGTAGACGTCCACGAGGGCCCACACCTGGGCAGCGATGTCGAGCAGCGCCCGTGGTCGGTCCGCCTCCGAACGCTCCATGAGTTCTTCCCAGATGAGGCGTCCGCCCAATCGAAACGCATGGAGCAGAGCGGCCAGCGGAACGCCCTGTTCGGCCTTCAAGCGACCCGCTGCTCGCGCGGAGTCCAAGTCGATCGGTCGTATGCCCGCGAGGTTCGAGATCAGCGCCGTGACGTTCGCGAAACAAGCCTCGCGAAGTTGCTCCCGCGTCAACGACGTGGACTCGACATACCCGTGCTCGGCGTCGAGGATGCGTCGAACTAGCTCGTCGGTGAGGCTGTCCACCGCATCCATCAGCGGCGCCGCCAGCTCGTAGGACGCGGTGGCGGCCGGTGCAGTCGTCATGATTCGATGCTAGATCACCCGGTGTTAGCCAGGCCACAGTTTCTTTGTGCGACGGCACAAGAAGTCGACAGCGTCCGCCCATAGCGTCCGCGTTCGGTTGCGATGACAATCACAGCGAAGGACCGATGCCGAGCGAGACGGGGGCTGCCCGAAGTGACCGAACGATCCACAACCCATCTGCACGTCGATCGGAACGCGGAGATCGAGGCACGCCATGCCGTCGACACGGCCCTCGCAGAGCTCGGCGAGGGCGAGAAGACATGGGCGTCGCTGTCGCTGTCGAAGCGCGCGGATCTTCTCGGTCGCGTCCGTGACCTCACTGTCGAGCACGGCAACGAATGGGTCGACGCCGCCCGCGTGATCAAGGGCCTGAGCGAGTCGTCGCCGCTGCTCGGTGAGGAGTGGATGTCGGGGCCCTACGCGTTCGCCGGCGGAGCGAGCACGCTCATCCACACGTTGACTGCGCTGGACTCCGGCAACAGCCCGCTCGCGTCGGTCGAGTTCGGTTCGGCCCCGGGCGACCGCACGACCGTTCAGGTCCTACCGATGACCATGTACGATTCGTTGCTGCTCAGCGGTTTTCGCGCCGACGTCTGGCTGAAACCCGGCATCGATGCAGCGACTGCGACCCGCAGCGCCGGGCTGGCCCAACGTGAGCCGACGCGGACCGGCGGCATCGGCGCCGTCCTCGGTGCAGGCAACATCACGTCGATCGCACCGCTGGACACGTTCTACGAGCTGTTCGCGCACAACCGCGTCGTCGCATTGAAGCTCAACCCCATCACCGATCCGATGCTGCCCGTCCTGACGACGGTGTTGGCGCCGCTGATCGAGGTCGGCGCGGTCCGCATTCTGACCGGCGGCCCGGAAGTCGGAACGTACCTCGTGCAGCATCCGTCGGTGGCGCACGTGCACATGACCGGTAGTTCGATCACGCACGACGCCATCGTGTTCGGTCCAGGTGAGACCGGCGCCGAACGAAAAGCAGCCAACGACCCGATCCTGACGAAACCCATGACGAGCGAACTCGGTGGCGTGTCACCGACCATCGTGCTTCCCGGCAAGTGGAGCCGCGCGGACATCGAGTTCCAGGCCGAACACATCGCCACACAACGACTGCACAACAACGGCTACAACTGCGTCGCAGCGCAGGCGGTGATCATCTCGTCGGCATGGGACCAGCGCGACGAATTCCTCGCCGCCCTGCGTGACGCCCTCGACCGCGCGCCCGGTCGCCGCGCCTACTACCCCGGCAGCGACGCGCGGGTGACCGGCGCGCTCGACAGCTATCCCCGGTCGGAACGGTTGAGCAACGGACGCGTGCTGATCGGCGACATCGATCCGGGCGACGAAACGGCCCTGCTGACCACCGAGTACTTCGCACCGGTCCTCGGTGTCGTCGAACTACCCTGCACCGGAAACTCATTCGCCGAGAAGGCAGTGCAGACCGCGAACGACGACTTCGTCGGAACGCTCGGGATCAACATCATCGCGCATCCCTCGACGATCGCCGAGATGGGCGATCGCTTCGAATCCCTTCTCGCCGAACTGCGCTATGGAACGGTTGCCGTCAATACGTGGACGGGCCTCGGATTCCTCTCCGCCGCAGCCACGTGGGGCGCATTTCCCGGACACACCATCGACGACGTCCAGAGTGGAATCGGCATCGTGCACAACGCTTTGCTGATCGACGGCGCAGAACGGACGGTGGTGCGCGGCCCGTTCCGGCCGGCGCCGCGCTCGCTGCTGGCCCGGGAATGGGCGCTCACCCCCAAACCTCCGTGGTTCCTTTCCAACCGAACGGCCGCCACGACAGGTAGGTTGCTGACAGCATTCGCCGGTAAGCCGTCGTGGGCGAAACTTCCCGCGATCTTCGCCTCGGCGTTGCGCGGATAAGGGGGAAACATGGACCACCCATCGATCGCCGACTACGTCGTCGTCGGCGCAGGATCCTCGGGGGCTGTGCTGGCGAACCGGCTGAGCGCCGACCCACGCAACAGCGTCGTCCTCCTCGAAGCGGGGCCGGAGGACAAGAACAAGTTCGCGCACATTCCGGCGGCGTTCTCGAAACTGTTCCGGAGCGACGTCGACTGGGACTACGACTCCGAGCCCCAGCCCGAACTGAAGGGCCGCAGCATCTTCTGGCCGCGAGGCAAGATGCTCGGCGGGTCGTCGTCGATGAACGCCATGATGTGGGTGCGCGGATTCGCGGCCGACTACGACGAATGGGCGTCACTGGCCGATTCGTCGTGGTCGTTCGACAAGATCGTCCCCTACTTCCGCAAGATAGAAAGCATCGAGAACGCAACAGCTCTCGACGCCGGCAACTCCGGCCCGTTGATCGTGTCGAACCAACGCAGCCCGCGTGCACTGACGTCGTCGTTCCTCGAGGCCGTGCGCGAAGCCGGCTACCCCGTCGAACCCGCGAATCTGCCGGAGCCGAAAGGCTTTTCGCAGACCATGGTCACGCAGAAGCGTGGGGCGCGGTGGAGCACGGCGGACGCGTACCTGAAGCCGATCCGCAAGCGCTCCAACCTGACCGTTCTCACCGAGTCGCAGGCGCAGCGAGTGGTGTTCGACGGGACCGCGGCGGTAGGCGTCGAATACGTCTCGGGTGGTGTCGTCCGTACCGTGCGTGCCGCGCGCGAAGTCGTTCTCGCCGGCGGGGCGGTCAATTCACCGCAGCTTCTCATGCTGTCCGGCATCGGAGACAAGGCACAGCTCGACGCACACGGCATCGAGGTCCTGCACCATTCGCCTCACGTCGGCAAGAACCTCACCGACCACCTCGCCGCGTTGATCGGCTGGAGCGTCGAGAAGGATTCGCTGTTCTTCGCCGAGAAGATCCCCGAACTGGTCAACTACCTCGTCCGACGACGCGGAATGCTCACGTCCAACGTGGCCGAGGCGTACGGGTTCATCAGGAGTCGTGACAGCGTCTCGCTGCCCGACGTCGAGCTGATCTACGCGCCCGCGCCGTTCTTCGACGAAGGCCTCATCGCGCCCGACGCGCATGCGGCCGTCATCGGGTCCGTCCTGCTCCGGCCCGAAAGCCGCGGCGAGATCACGTTGCGCTCCGCCGACCCGCTCGCCAAGCCCATCATCGAACCCCGCTACCTCAGCGATCCCGACGGGGTGGACCGGCAGGCGATGATCGAGGGACTGCGCGTGTGTACGCAGATCGCGTCGCAGCCGGCGCTCAAGGGGTTGCTCGGCGACATCGTGCGGCCGAGGGTCGGTGCCGACGCCTCCGCCGACGACCTCCTCACCGAGGCGCTCGAACAGAACGCGCACACGCTGTACCACCCCGTCAGCACCTGCCGCATGGGTAGCGACGCGTCGAGCGTCGTCACGCCGGACCTGCGGGTGCGCGGTGTCGACAAGCTGCGCGTCGCGGACGCGTCGATCATGCCGACGATCATCCGCGGGCACACCCACGCGCCGAGTGTCGTGATCGGCGAGAAGGCCGCGGATCTGATTCTGGGCTGAGCGCCCAGGCGAAATTCAAACATCACGGTACGGTAACGAATCGTACCGTGATGTGTCACGGGCCGTAACGATCGTGCTGAACGAGTGACCCTGCCCCCTTGCCGATGTAGCGTCGAATATGCCACCGCCACAACATGTATGGCGGCGTCGCTGGAAGACGAACGAGCGCCGGGTGAACCGGCCATCGACTTTCGACCCATCCGGATTCGAGGCTGCGGCGAATCCCCCACAACGCTCGGGTAAGACGAGCCAACGCAAGGGAGAAAAATCATCATGATCTCGATCCGTAAAGTCATGGCCGCCACCGCAATCGGTGCGATGACGCTCGTACCGCTCGCGGCGTGCTCCAGCGACGATTCGTCCAGCTCCAGCTCCAGCGACACCACGTCGGCAGCAGCCACCTCGGCCGAAGCTACCCCGGAGCCTGTTGCCGAGGTCGACGACCTGTCCAACGGCGTCAGCACCGCGGTGGCCCTCGACCCCGGATTCACCGGCGCGCTCACGACCCTGGGCCTCACCCCAGGAACCATCGGAACCGCCACTCTCGCAGACGGTTCCATCTCCTTCCCGATCACCGGCGGCGAGGTCAAGTACTGGGAGCCGGGCACCGTCGACCCGTACGTGCAGGGCGAGATCATGCACGACGGCAGCGGACTCTCGCTGACCGCAGGTGACACCGTCGTCGAGCTGACGGACTTCGACATCGATCCGGGAACGTCTCTGCTGACCGGCACGGTCACGGTGAACGGCGACGTCGCCGCAGAAGATGCCGTCATCTTCGATCTCGACGGCCGCACCCTGAACCCGCTGGCCACCGGCCCCGACAACACCGCGATCCTGCAGGGCACCCAGGTCAAGATCTCGGAGACCGCAGCCGGCCTGCTGAACGATACGTTCAAGACCGACGCCGTCACCCCGGGCCTGCTCGTGGGCGTCGCAACCATCACCATCGCCACTGCGTAAAACACCGATGGGTTTTCGCAGCCCGCTCCGCGGACCGTGGTTCACCTCGGTTCTCGGAGCGGTTCTGCTCGTCGGCCTGCCGATCGTCATCGTCACCGGGCTGCTGTCCTACATCGCGTATGGACCGCAGTTCGGGCAGGCGATGCCCGGCGACGTCGGCTGGCTGCGGTTGCCGCAGTTCGATTGGCCCACCGATCCCGTCTGGCTGTATCGCCTCACGCAAGGCTTGCACGTCGGACTCGGACTGGTGCTCGTTCCGATCGTGTTGGCCAAACTGTGGTCGGTCATTCCGAAGCTCTTCACGACACCACCCGTACGGTCGATTGCCCAAGCGCTCGAACGTCTTTCGCTCCTCGCGCTCGTCGGGGGCATCCTGTTCGAGATCGTCACCGGTGTTCTGAACATCCAGTACGACTACATCTTCGGCTTCAGCTTCTACACGGCCCACTACTGGGGCGCGTGGATCTTCATCGCCGGATTCGTCAGTCACGCGATTCTCAAGACACCGTTGATGATTCGTACGCTCCGCGGACGCTCGCTGATGCAGACTCTTCGTGACGGGCAGGAGCACGGCGACTCCGATCTGATCGCCGCCGACCCGTCGGAGCCCACTATCAGCCGACGCGGTGCGCTTGCCCTCGTCGGTGGCGGTGCGGCATTCGTCGCAGTACTCACCGTCGGGCAGACGACGGGCGGATTCCTTCGAAACGCAGCGATTCTCCTTCCCCGTGGCCGTTCCTACGGCGACGGACCCAACGACTTCCAGGTCAACCGGACCGCCGCTGCTGCCCGGATTCCCGAAGACCATGCGGGGTGGACTCTCACCCTGACAGGAGGGACGTCGCCGGTGACCTTCACGCGCGAAGCGTTGCTGACGATGCCTCAACACACTGCCCGGTTGCCTATCGCCTGCGTCGAGGGCTGGTCGACGGTACAGACATGGACGGGAGTGCGGCTACGCGACCTGGCCGCCGCTGCCGGAACACCCGAACCGGGATCCGCGCAGGTCACGTCACTCGAGAAGGACGGGCCGTTCCGTCAGGCGATGCTGCAGTCCAATCAGGTGCTGCACCCGGACTCGCTGCTGGCGCTGCGAGTCAATGGAGTCGACCTGTCGCCGGACCACGGTTACCCGGCTCGCATCATCGTCCCGGCCATGCCCGGGGTGCACAACACCAAATGGGTCGAGACCATCGAATTCAGGACTGTCTCGTGAGGTACTTCGTCCGCTTCTACGGGGCGCACCCATTGCATGTGCTGGCAATGGGTTTCGCCTTCGCCCTCATGGGCTATGTGGTCTGGATGGCAGGCATACAGACATTCTGGAATCGTGATGTCTGGTGGCAGTCCATCGCAGTGTGGTTCGCAGGGGCCGTCGTCGTGCACGATCTGGTGCTGTTCCCGCTCTACGCAGTCGTCGACCGGTCTCTCTCGAGCGGTATCGCCGCTGTCCGCGGCCGCGCCCCTCACGTCCGCTGGCGTGTATCGCCGCTCAACTACATACGAATCCCGTTGATGGGGACGGCATTGACATTCGTGCTGTTCCTGCCCGGGATCATCTCGCAGGGCTCGCAAACCTATGTCGCCGCAACGGGTCTGACTAAGGACCCGTTCCTCGGACGGTGGCTCGCGCTCACCGCAGCATTGTTCGGGATCAGCGCCATCACCTATGCACTTCGCACCGCACTCACCAGGAGGCCTGCATGACTGTCACAGCCGACGAGCTGTTTCGACGGGCCTCTTCGGGCCTTCCCTGTTGGATGGGAGATTCCGACGGCACACGCGTCTCGTTGCCGATCGCTCGATGGATGGGTGGCGACGCGTCGACGGCCGAAGACCGTATCGCCGACAATCGCATGATCGGCCATTGCAGCGGTCCCACACTCGATCTCGGCTGCGGGCCCGGCCGTCTCACCGAAGGTCTTGCGCGACGCGGCATCTCGGCTCTGGGCGTCGACACCTCCCGTGAGGCCGTTCAGTTGACCGTCGGGCGTGGAGGCCGTGCGGTGCTGCGAGATCTGTTCGAACCCCTACCGAACGCCGGCGAGTGGGCCTGCGTCCTGCTGGCGGACGGAAACATCGGCATCGGCGGAGATCCGGTCCGGCTGTTGCGTCGTGCCGCCGAACTGATCCGCCCCGATGGCACGATCATCGCCGAGGTCGATCCCCCGGGCGACGGCGCCGTACGTCGACGGACCGTGCGGTGGGAGACCGACACGATGGTCGGCGACTGGTTTGCGTGGGCCAGCGTCAGCGCCGACGCGACGGCCGATCTGGCACGCTCGGCCGGCTTACGCGTCGTCGACATCGGGCAGATTCACGGGCGATACGTCGCGCGCATCAGTGCGCCTTCGGCACCCGTGCGCGGATAGTCGGTGCCTGGGCCAACTATGCACGCACGGGCGGCGCAGCCGCACTACCAGTTCGTGAACAGCAGATGATTGATCAGCAGCGCTGCCAATACCTGCAGGGCGAGCCAGAACTTGTGCGTCCGCGCGGGAAGTACCGCGGGGGCCAACAACATCCACATCGCGAACGGCAGCCAGATGCGTTCGGTCTCGGCCTTGCTGAGTTGACTCAGGTCGGCCATGACGACGGCGGCGAGCCCCGCGAGCACGAGCAGATTCACCGGATGCAGCCTCGTGAAGATGCGCGGCAGTGCGGCCGGTACGGCAACACCCAACGCGCAGAACAGCGCTGCGAAGTTGGCCCAGCCCCAGTACGCGAACGGCCGGTCCGTGGCGATGCCCTGGTAGTAGCGTTCCTGGACCAGCTCGTACCCGTCGAACCACCAGAAGCCGTACGCCGTGAAGATCGCCGTGACGACCAGCGCACCGGCGACGGCGCCGATCAACGGCCACGCCGTGCGCGCCGCGATCAGCACCGCGATCGCAGGCAGCCCCATCAGCACGAGACCGTAGTTGAGGTAGATGCCGAACCCGAGCAGCACACCGGCCGCGATGGACGCCGGCCACCGGTGATGCTTCGTCGAAACGGCCAGCAGCGCAATGCCCCACGCGACGACACCCGTGTAGAACGCGTCGGCGGACACGGCAATCCAGATCGCGGCAGGTGCGATCGCGACGAACGGCGCTGCCCGACGCGCCATCGTCTCGTCACCGAGAGCCCGCAGCGCCACCATGACCGCCATCGCCGCGCTGGTTCCGACGACAACGCACAGCCCTGCGGCCCACGCGCCGCCGCTCAGCCCGAGACGGTCGAGCCACACGAACGTCAGCAACGCACCCGGCGGGTGGCCGGAGACGTGCGTCGTCCACGAGTCGGGTTGGTAGTCGAGGATGCGTTCGGAGAAGCCGCGCAACGTCTCCGGGATGTCGGTGATGCCGGGGACCTCGTGCAGATACTCGTCGGTCGACGCGAGCCGGTCGACGAATCCCCGTCGCCACCCGTCGATCATCGCGAGCGACATGGTCCACGCACCCGACGCGGCCCACGTCGACAGCAGGAGCCGTCGCCACGGCAGCCGTCGAGCGATCTCGGGACCCCACAGCACGGCGGCGACACCGAGCAGGATCGCGAACGGTGTGCCCCAGCCGAAGTGGATCTCACGGAACCCGAAAAGCGGTGCTGCGTCGGCGAAATCGCGGACCTGCTGCGGAGTTCTGTTGATGATCGGCGTGACGAGCTCGTTGCCCAGGTAGGGGACGACGAACGCCACCGCGACGAGTGCAACGGCAAGAACGGCCGCGACGGATTCTCTCCAATACCGGATGATGTTCACCTAACGTTCGTGCGAGTCACTCGTTGCGCTCAGCATAGAAGAGGATGGAAGAGGGAACCATGACAACCAGTCTCCGCCCCGATGTAGCCGTCATCGGCGGTAGCGGCTTCTACTCGTTCTTCGACGACGACGCCGAGTCCGTCGTGGTCGACACCCCGTACGGGGCTACGAGTGGGCCCATCACCGTGGGCGATGTCGACGGGCGCAGCGTTGCGTTCCTGCCTCGACACGGCGCGAAGCACGAGTACTCCCCGCACACTCTTCCGTACCGGGCGAACATGTGGGCGCTGCGGTCGCTCGGCGTACAGCGCGTCTTCGCCCCGTGTGCCGTCGGCAGTCTGGTGGCCCGGTACGGGCCGGGAACCTTCGTCGTACCCGACCAGCTCGTCGACCGTACGTCCGGGCGCGCGCAGACGTACTTCGACGAGGGTGGGGTGCACGTCGAGTTCGCCGATCCGTACTGCGGGGATCTGCGTGCTGCGGCACTGCAGGACGGAGTCGTCGACGGCGGCACGATGGTGGTCGTCGAAGGACCGCGGTTCTCGACGCGGGCCGAGAGTCAGTGGTTCGCGCAGCAGGGTTGGACGCTGGTCAACATGACGGGCCACCCGGAAGCAGTCCTCGCCCGGGAACTCGAGCTCTGCTACGCGCCGATCGCCCTCGTCACCGATCTCGATGCAGGAATCGAAGCGGGACAGGGCGTTCGCGCGGTCGACGTGTTCGCCGAATTCGCGCGAAACATCGCGCCGTTGAAGACGTTGGTGCGCGGCGCCATCGGCGCAGCTCCGACCGGCCCGTGTTCGTCCTGCCGAATCCACGACGGCGCCGACCTCCCGATCGAGTTGCCATGACACGCGTATTGCTCACCGGTGCAGCCGGTTTCATAGGCGGCCACATTCTCGAGGCGCTGCGTCCCCAGCACGACGTAGTGGCCGTCGACGCGTATCTGGCGTCGGCTCACGGTGATTCGGGGCGCTCCGACGGCATTGCCGCAGTCGACGTGCGGGACCGAGAGGCGTTGGCGGCCTCACTGAAAGGCGTCGACGTCGTCTGTCATCAGGCTGCCGTCGTCGGCGCCGGTGTGAATGCCGGTGACGCCCCGGCATACGCAAGCCACAACGACTTCGGCACCGCCGTGTTGCTCGCGGCGATGGCCGACGCCGGCTGCACGCGGCTGGTGTTGGCGTCGTCGATGGTCGTCTACGGCGAGGGACGGTATCGGACCGCGGACGGCAGGATCGTCGTTCCTGGCCCGCGGACCCGCGCAGATCTGGATTCGGGCCGCTTCGATAACACCGACCCGGACACCGGCGACGTGCTGGTGTGGACTCCAGTACCCGAGGACGCGCCGCTGCAACCTCGAAGCACCTATGCCGCAAGCAAGCTCGCCCAGGAGAACTACGCACTCGCCTGGTCGCTCGCGACGGGCGGATCCGTGACAGCGCTGCGCTACCACAATGTCTACGGTCCGCACATGCCGCGGAACACGCCGTATTCCGGTGTCGCAGCGATGTTTCGGTCGTCGCTCGAGGCCGGTCGCGCGCCGCAGGTATACGAAGACGGGGCGCAGGCCCGCGATTTCGTCCATGTCCACGACATCGCGTCGGCCAATGTTCTGTCGATCGACGCCGCGTTGCCGGGGTTCACGGCGCTGAACGTGTCGTCCGGACAGCCGATCACCATCGGCGAGGTCGCCACCGCACTGTCCGACGCGTGCAACGGCCCAGCCCCCGAGGTGACGGGCCAGTATCGATCGGGCGACGTCCGGCACATCGTCGCGAGCCCGGAGCGGGCGCGACAGCTGATCGGGTTCGAGGCAACCGTAGGGCCACAGGACGGACTGCGCGAGTTCGCAACAGCTCCCCTGCGCGACGCCCAGAGCACAGGAGCGCCGAGTGTCTGACGTGACCGTGATCATCCCGTGTATGAACGAGTCCGGTTCTCTCCCCGGCGTTCTCGCGCGCGTCCCGATCGGGTACCGCGTCGTCGTGGTCGACAACAACTCGACCGACGGTACCGCCGACGTCGCTCGCGCGCACGGGGCGTCGGTCGTCCACGAGACCCGGCCCGGGTACGGGTCGGCCGTGCACGCCGGGGTTCTGGCCGCCGAGACCGACATCGTGTGCGTTCTCGACGGCGACGGCTCGATGGATCCCGCCGAGCTACCGATGCTCGTCGCGGAGTTGGACCGCGCCGACCTCGTGGTGGGGCGCCGCAGATCGAGACACTCGCCGATACATGCACGCGTCGGCAATTACGTTCTGGCCCTGCGTCTTCGCACGAAATACGGCCTACCCGTGCACGATCTCGGTGCGATCCGCGCGGTGCGTCGCGCAGCGCTCCTCGACCTGAACGTCACCGATCGCCGCTCCGGCTACCCGCTGCAATTGCTGGTGCTCGCGTCGAAGGCGGGATGGCGCGTCGTCGAACGAGACGTCACCTACAGCCCACGCACCGCGGGCGCATCGAAGGTGTCCGGTTCGATCAAGGGCACCGTCGTCGCGGTGCGCGATTTCTGGAAGGTGCTGTCGGAGTGAACGTCACCGCGCTCGTCGTCGCCAAGGCCCCGGTCCCCGGTCTCGCCAAGACGCGGCTGGCCGCCACCGTCGGTGCCGACGCGGCCGCCGACATCGCCGCCGCCGCGCTGCTCGACACGCTCGACGCGGTCGCGGACGCCGACTTCGCGACCCGCGTCGTCGCACTGACAGGCGACCTCGACGCCGCCGCCCGAGGGACCGAGATCGCCGCCAGGTTGGCGTCGTACACCGTGGTTCGACAGCGCGGCGACGGATTCGCCGAGCGACTCGTGAATGCACACATGGACGCCTTCCACGGGCTACCTGTGTTCCAGATCGGCATGGACACGCCTCAGGTGACGCCCGAGCTGCTGAACGTGTCGGCGTCGCGGTTGACCGACGGGCAATCAGTGCTGGGCATGGCCGAGGACGGCGGGTGGTGGGCGCTGGGAATCCCCGACCCGTCGTTGGCGCGGGCGCTGCTCGACGTGCCGATGTCCACGCCCGAGACGGGTGCCGAGACGCTGGCGGCCCTGACGGCCCGGGGCGCGGAGGTCACGATGCTCGACGTGCTGCGGGACGTGGATCATGCGTCCGATCTGGCGATCGTCGCGGCGGATTGTCCGCCGGGTGGGCGCTTCGCCCTCGTGAGTGCGATTGTATAGAGGGCTGTACATTACTGCTCACGGGCGCCGATGGCGTAGGATAGGGAAGTATGGGGAATGACTTCTACACCGCCGAGCAGGTCGCCGAGCTTCTCGGCCTGCACGTGCGGACCGTACGCAACTACATCCAGGACGGCCGGCTGCCCGCGGTGCGGATCGGCAAGCAGTACCGCATCACGCCTGCCGGACTCGCGTCGCTCACCGGAGGCGACGCTCCCGCCGATCGTCCCGACGTGCACGTCACCAGCATCGTCACCGTCGACACGATCGACCGGCAGACCGCGTCGCGCCTGGCCACGTCGCTTCAGGCTTCCGCCATGGGCCGCGGCAACGCCGGAACACGCCTGCGGATCGACACCGCGTACGACGACACCGCGTCGACCTGCAAGATCGTCGTGATCGGCGACGCCCTCGACACCGCGGAAGTGCTGCGTCTCGTCGACGCCTTCGTCGAGGGGACGCGATGACCATCCTGTTCGTCGACGCCGAAGGACCGAAGCTCGGTTCGGAATCCGATGCCGTCGACCTGGTCGGTGACGCATTCGGACTTGAAGCAACAATGATCGCCATTCCTGCCGAACGATTTCGTCCCGAATTCTTCGAGCTCCGAACTCGGCTGATGGGGGAATTCACGCAGAAATTGGTGAACTATCGAATTCGGCTGGCCATCGTGGGTGACATCAGCAGATTCACGCAGGTCAGCGAGTCGCTGCGCGCATTCGTCGCCGAGTCCAATCGTGGCCGACACATCTGGTTCGTTGCCGACCGAAGATCTCTACAAGATCGCATCGCAACAATCGACTAGCTGGTTTCTACGGTTTTTCTCAGAGGCGAGTGCTAGAAACATCATGTGGTCGGGTTACTCATCGGCATTGCGATCTGGTTGGCGTTGGCATTGATTGTCGCCGTCGTACTGGGCCGTGTCGCGAAGCGAGCCGACAACGAAGAACTCGGCTCGACGCTGAACTGGAACACCTCGGAGATCGACGACAGCGTGCATCACGACTGAGCGCTAATCGGCCCGTTCCACTATTCCGTTCAGGATGTCCGCAGCGGTGGCCAGCGTGTCACGCTGCTCGTCCGTCAACTCGGCCAACTGCTCCGCGAGAACTCTCTCGCGTGACGCGACATCCTGCGACGCCACTCGACGGCCCTCGTCGGTGAGCGTCAGCAGCACCTGGCGACCGTCCGTCGGGTGCGGAACACGCTCGATCAAGCCCATCTCGAGCAGCGCGGACGACGACCGTGAGATCGACGGTGGCTTGATCCGCTCTCGCACGGCGAGCTCACCCGTCGTCGTCGGCCCCTCGCGAAACAGCGTCGCCAGAATCGACAGATGTGCGACGGGAATCTTGTCGCTGGAATGCCGCAACCTGAGCTGCCGGTTCAGACGCATGGCCATGACCGACAGATCCCTCGCGAGGTGCGGGTCGGTGCTCACACGATCAGGTTAGCGCGGCGAATCAGTGCAGTTCGAGAACCGATTTCCCGTTTCTGTCGGTTTCTTGGGCTAAACTACCGGGCGCTCGTTCGAAACAGGGTGGTAGCCGGGGGGCTTGGTGAAACGATCTCTTGCCGTAGGTATTGCTGTGCTCGTGATGTCGCTGGTCGCTGCAGGACCGGCTGGCGCGAACCCCAATGCCGTCAATCCGATTCCGGGTCTCAACGGGGTGTTCGGCCTCCCGCCCCTGACGGGACGCACTGTCGCGGTCGCACAGGCGACAGGCCTCGCCAGCGCCAACATGACCCAGAACTACAACATGCTCGGCACCGACCTCGGCATCATGTGGGACAACAGCAACGGCGAAATCCTCACCGCCTTCGGAGACACCGCCGGACTCGGCCTGCCCAATCTGTTGCAGGGCAGCGTCTGGTCCTGGAAGAGCAACTCGCTCGTGCGCAGCCGCGACGGCAATCTCGCCGACGGCATGAACTTCGACAGCATCGTTCGCGACCCACTGGGCCAGGCCAAGGAACTCGTTCCCAGCCCGAAGATCCCGTTCGTCGAGATCAGCCGCATTCCGACGGCCGGGGTCGCCCTCGGCCCCAACCAGTTCATGAGCTTGATGTCGGTCAAGAACTGGGGCCAGCCCGGCAAGTGGGAGACCAACTACTCCGGCCTCGCCGTTTCGGGCGACAACGGCGAGAACTGGGCGGTCGTCCCCGAGACGCAGCGCAACTGCGACGGCGGGAACCGCAACTTCCAGCAGAACGCGTTCTTGAAGGACGGCGGTTTCGTGTACGTCTACGGAACCCCTCCGGGACGAGGCAACTTCGGTCACGTCGCACGGGTGCCCGAGAAGGACATCCTGAATCTCGGCGAGTACGAGTACTGGAACGGCAGCGAGTGGAAGAAGAACGATCCGGCAGCGGCTGTCCCGATCGTCGACAACGTCGGGGAGCTGTCCGTCGCGTACAACGAATACCTGGGCCAGTACCTGATGCTCACCACCGACCCCTTCAACTCCATCGTGATGCGGCGCGCCTCGTCCCCCGCCGGTCCGTGGAGTCCGCCCGAGGTCGTCGTCGACACGCGACAACTCCCGAGTGCATACGCGCCGTTCATTCACCCATGGTCGTCGGGCCGGGATCTCTACTTCCTCGCCACCGTGCATCAGAACTACAACGTCCTGCTGCTGCGTACGACGCTGTAGGACAGCCCGTTTCAGCCGGGCTGCTGGCTGCGGTGTCACGCCGATAGGCTCGTGACATGGACGCCGCAGACTGGGACCGCAAGTATTCGAGCCGGGATCTGGTCTACGGAGCGCCGCCCAATCAGACGCTCGTCGAGATCGCCACGTCGCTGCCGCGCGGTCGTGCGCTGGATCTGGCGTCGGGCGAGGGGCGCAACGCGCTCTGGCTCGCGACGCGCGGCTGGGAAGTGACGGCCGTCGACTTCTCTGCGGTCGGACTGACGAAGGGGTACGAGATCGCGTCGCGGTCGCCGAAGTCGGTCCGCGACCGGCTGACGTGGGTTCATGCGGACGTGACACAGATCGCTCCCGAACCGACGTATGACTTGGTTCTCGTGCTGTATCTACATCTGCCCCACGAGCAACGACGCAAAGCAATCCACAACGCGCTCGACGCGTTGAAACCTGACGGAATCCTCATGATTCTCGGGCATCATTCCGACAACATCTCCGCTGGGGTGGGCGGACCCCAGAATCCCGAACTACTCTATACGGCAGAGGAATTGGCGATCGATGTCGGGGATCGAGCCGTCGTTTCTCGATGCGACAGAAGGCTCAGAACAACCGACAGTGGTACCGCCATCGATGCTTTGCTACTCGCCGGTAAGTCCGGTCTTGGCAGCCGGAACGAACGGGGGTAACATGCCTCTATGTTACCGACGAGTAGCTAACTTGGGCGGTACTCACGAGACCGCACCACCGACTGGAGAGCGACGCAATGGGCCATTACAAGAGCAACCTTCGGGATCTCGAGTTCAACCTCTTCGAGCTGTTCGGGCTCGACGAGTCCCTCTCGGGTGACAACTTCGGCGACCTCGACGGCGAGGCGGCCCGCGACATGCTTCGCGAGGTAGTACGCCTGTCCGAGGGCCCGCTGGCCGAGTCCTTCGCGGACGCGGACCGCAACCCACCCGTGTTCGACCCCGAGACCCACACCCTGAAGCTGCCCGACTCGTTCAAGAAGTCGTTCAAGGCGCTCTACGACGGTGAATGGTGGCGCGTCGGCCTCGACGAGGAGATCGGCGGCATCGCTGCACCTCGCAACCTGGGCTGGGCCATCAACGAGATGCTCCTCGGTTCTCAGCCCGCTGCATTCATGTACTCCGCCGGACCTTCCTTCGCCAACGTGCTGTTCCACAACGGAACCGACGAGCAGAAGGAATGGGCCAAGGTCATCGCAGAGCGCCAGTGGGGCGCCACGATGGTTCTCACCGAGCCGGACGCCGGATCCGACGTCGGCGCAGGCCGCACCAAGGCGATCAAGCAGGAAGACGGCTCCTGGCACATCGAGGGCGTCAAGCGCTTCATCACCTCGGCCGTCTCCGACGACCTGTTCGAGAACATCTTCCACCTCGTGCTGGCCCGCCCCGAGGGCGCAGGACCCGGCACCAAGGGGCTCAGCCTCTTCTTCGTCCCGAACACGCACTTCGACTTCGAGAAGGGCGAGCTGGGCGAGCGCAACGGCGTCTTCGTCACCGGCGTCGAGCACAAGATGGGCCTGAAGGCGTCGGCCACGTGTGAACTGACGTTCGGCGGCCACGGCATTCCCGCACAGGGATGGCTCGTCGGCGAGGTCCACAAGGGCATCGCGCAGATGTTCGACGTCATCGAGCACGCACGAATGATGGTCGGCACCAAGGCAATTGCGACGCTGTCCACCGGCTACCTCAACGCACTCGACTACGCCAAGGAGCGTGTCCAGGGCGCCGACCTGACGCAGATGACGGACAAGTCCGCGCCGCGCGTCACCATCACGCACCACCCCGACGTTCGACGCAGCCTGATGACGCAGAAGGCGTACGCCGAGGGCCTCCGCGCGGTCTACCTGTTCACGGCCGCCCACCAGGATCCGATCACCGCGAAGCAGGTATCCGGCGCCGACGAGGACCTCGCCTTCCGCGTCAACGACCTGCTGCTACCCATCGTCAAGGGTGTCGGTTCGGAGATCGCGTACCACCAGCTGGCCGAGTCGCTGCAGACTCTCGGTGGATCCGGCTTCCTGCAGGACTACCCCATCGAGCAGTACATCCGTGACTCGAAGATCGACTCGCTGTACGAGGGCACCACGGCCATCCAGGCGCAGGACTTCTTCTTCCGCAAGATCGCCCGCGACCGTGGCGTAGCGTTGGCTCACGTTGCAGGACAGATCAAGTCGTTCATCGACAGCGAAGCGGGCAACGGCCGTCTCAAGGCAGAGCGCGCACTGCTGAACACCGCGCTCGAAGACGTGCAGGCCATCGTCACCTCGATGACCCAGCAGCTCATGGGCGCTCAGGAACACCCGACCGAGCTGTACAAGGTCGGACTCGCATCCGTGCGCTTCCTCATGGCCTTCGGTGACCTGCTCATCGGCTGGCTGCTGCAGCGTCAGGCCGAGATCGCCATCACGGCACTCGACAACGGTGCCGAGGGCGCAGACAAGGCCTTCTACGAGGGCAAGGTCGCTGTGGCATCGTTCTTCGCCAAGAACGTGCTCCCGCAGCTCACGGCAACTCGCACCATCCTGACGAACCTCGACCTCGACGTCATGGAGCTCGACGAAGCCGCGTTCTGATCTTCGGCTTCTCGACGGCCGCACCCGACTTCGGGTGCGGGCCGTTGGTGTTTCGGGGTTTTGCGCGCAGACGCTCACCATTTCGCTGGATGCACGCGTAATCGTTGGCCATTTGCCGTGCACCTGGCAAAACGGTGAGCCACTAACGAAGCTTTCCCGGCCGCACGCTGGCCGTCGGCTTCGGGGAGTTCTCGGCCCTCACGATCGCTCGACGGATTCGGTCCACTACGACGTCGAACGTGAAGATCTCGCTCCACGTCCACCTGACGACCTGCAGTCCGGTGTCGCGGATCGAGTCCTCTCGTTTCTTCTCCTCGAAGACAGCGTCCCCGGGATCCTGCCCAGGGCGAAGGAATTTCCCGTACTTCACCTTGCCGTCGCACTCACCCATGACCGCAGGCGTCACACCGAAATCACTTCGGCCGAGGAACCTGCCCCTCGGATCGCGAACCTCAACCTGTAGCTCGACGTCCCGAAAACCGTGCTGATGCAGCCGAATTCGACTCAACGACTCGGCGACGCTTTCGCTCCGCGCGTCCACCATGTCCGCGACACGCCGGGCAGAGGCGATGCCCTGCCATCGACGTGCACGTTCCAATTCCTCTGCGACTTCGTCGAGCGATGCGCCGTGCCTCATCGCGACATCACCGAGCACCACCGCGGTATCCAGTGACATGGTCCGAGCGATGTCGACGAGTGTGCGTGCGAGTGTCGTGGTTCGAAAGCCGTCGACGATCACAACTTCGCCGAGGGGCGAACAGTGCGTCACCACCCCTTTCGATGTCCGGCCACCACCACGCCGATCACGTGTCACGTGGACCCGTGACAAATCGACCCCGTAGAGGGGAAGTCCATGAAGTATCGCAGCCGATTCATGACTCACCACTGCCTTGTCCGACAACGTGGGCAGGACCGCGTCGATGAGTAGTCGATGCGTGGACCTGGCGTCGAGAGCGTCCGAGTGGTCTGCACCGATGTAGTTGCCGTGGTGCAGCGTCCTCCAGCCGCCGCTCGTGCGCAGCGCGCGAATTTCGTGGTCGGCCAGGCCCATCGACAACGCGTCGCGACGACTGAGCAGCCGGGTGGGATCGAGTTCCATGCCGCCAAGACTGCACGCTGCCAACGCTCCCGAACGGGCTCCGCCGCAATCTGTGCACAAGTTCAGGGCCTGTGGATGAATTCCGGCACGGACGTACCGTAAAGAGGTCCGTCGACACATGCTCACCAGTTCGCCAGACGCGCGCGTAATCGTTGGCCATTTGCCGTGCACCTGGCGAAACGGTGAGCGGCTTTCTCTCGATCAGCCGTACGAGGGCGTATGGACGCTACGCCTGCAGGCGGCGGAACTTGCTGCCGTGGAAGATGATCGGACTGATTTCGCTCTGCACCTCGAGCGAATGGATACGCAGCAGCACGATGACGTGGTCGCCGGCGGGAACCTGCTGGTCGATGCTGGTCTCCAGCCAGGCGGTGGCACCCTCGATGAACACTGCGCCCTGGTCGGTGGTCAACAGCTCGAGACCTGCGAACCGGTCACCGGTCTTCGCCGCGAGGGTGCGGGCGGCGTCGTTGTGCGCTTCCCCGAGGACGCTGACGCCGATGCTGCTCAGACCCTCGAGCTTCGGCCACGTCGTCGACGTGTTCTGGATGCAGACGGCGACGAGTGGAGGTTCGATCGACACCGCGACGAAGCTGCTCGCAGCAAGTCCGACCGGGGTCCCGTCGATCTCGGCGGCGATGGCGACGACACCACTGGGGAACTGAGCGTAGGCCTGACGGAGCGTCGTCTGGTCGAGGTCGGTGTGCGTGAGCGTCATGCCGATGCTCCCTTTCGTGCGTCTGCTGCGGCCGTGATGGTGGGTCCCCATCGCCGCGCATAGTCCACGATACGAGTATCTGTGGTGTAGCTGCTGTCCAACAGGTAGAGACCAGGTGCAGGGGTGATCGCACCGAGCTCGACGAGCACCGGCTTCAGCAGCAGATCGGGTGCCAACGCATGCGCGGGCCCTGCGCCCAGCATCAGCGGAACGGCGACGACGTCACGCAAACCCTCGTCGGTGGCGAACTGGTCCAGAAACAGTTTGAGAAGACCGGTGTACGTCGCCTTGAACGTCGGGCTCGCGAAAACCACGATGTCGCTGGACGCAACCGTGTCCACGGCTGCCTTCACCGCGTCGTCACCCCACCCGAGCAGGCCCGCGCCCAAGGTGACGACGTCGATCTCCTGGTCCGCCTGCCCACCGGTGAGCTGCGATGCGAGCAGTCCCGCCGCCTCGAGGGTTCGCGAACCCGGCTTCGGATTGCCTGCCACCACCGTGACTGTCATGCGCCTACTTTCGATCGGAGAACACGTGCACGTCCAGCCAACCCGGTCGAGATTCGCGTGTCCACGGTCAGAATCATCGTGATTCTTTCGAGGGGGAATGAAATGGCGACGCGCGACGCTGGACTCTCTGGAATAAATAGTTAGCAAGAGTACGGAGGCCGGAACGTGCCAAGGATCGACAGCTACATCGCGCTCGGAGATTCGTTCACCGAGGGCGTCGGAGACACCGACCCCGCCAGCCCGAACGGCGTCAAGGGCTGGGCAGATCGCGTCGCCGAGCAGTTGGCCGTCGGCAATCTAGAGTTCCGCTACGCGAACCTCGCCGTCCGCGGCAAGCTTCTGGACCAGGTGATCGAGGACCAGGTCGGCATCGCGATCGAGGCGGCCCCGGATCTCGTCACCATCTACGCGGGCGGAAACGACATGATGCGGCCGAAGGTCGATATCGACGGCATCGTCGCCCGCTACGACGCGGCCCTCGCCGATCTGAAGGCCACGGGAGCGCGCGTCGTTGCCTTCACCGCCTACGACGCCGGCTGGTCACCGATCTTCCGCATGCTCCGCGGTCGCACCGCGATCTACAACGAGCTGCTCCGCGGCGTCGCCGAACGCCGTGGCGTCGAGCTCGTCGACTACTGGCGTTTCGACGGCTACGACGACCCACGTATGTGGGACTGGGACCGACTGCACATGTCGACCCTCGGTCACACACGGATGGCAGCGGAAGTACTCGACTTCCTGGGCGTCCCCCACTCGATCGAGGTCGACGCCCTCGATCCCCTGCCTCCTCTCGCGGCCGCCGAGAGGCGTCGGGAGAACACGGAGTGGGTCAGGTCGTTCGCAGGACCGTGGGTGTCGAGACGATTGCGCGGCACGTCGTCGGGTGACGGTGTGGCGCCGAAACATTCGTCGTTGCAGTCGCTGTAGCTACTCGCCGTCCGGCGGTGGGGTCGCCGCAGGCGGTTCGGCGGGCGCGGGCCGATTCGCCGGGGTCTCCTCGGACGGCGAATCGGCAGGCGCCTCCGGCTCCGGCTCAGGCTCGGCTGAGACGCACCTGACTATCGGGATCGGGTCGTACTTGACCGTCCGCGTGTTGCGCGAGATCTCGTTGCCCGACGCCACATCCGTGATCACCCTGGTGTCGCTTGCCGTGAATCCCGGTCCACCGCTCGACGGTACGCACGCGCTGCCCGCGGGCAACGTGATCGTGTTCGGGCTCGTCGGGTTGGTGCGCGGTCCGGTGATCGACTCGACGTCGACCGTCTTGGTGCCCCAAAGGCGCACCGTGACATTGGAACTCGTACCGAACGACTCGATCAGCACACCAGTCTTGGTCGGGTTGGTGAACTTCAGGTCGATCGCGCCCTCGAACACCGTCGCCTCACGCGCTTCCGGGTAGCGGCTGATGTAGTAGCTGTGTTCGGTGTGCCCGGCGTCTTCCATGCCACCGAAGTACGACGCGTTGTACAGCGTCGTCGCGAACTGACTGATGCCGCCGCCGACGGCACGATCGGGTCGGCCGTTGTCGATGATGCCGGACTCGACGAATCCCTGCGCCGACCCACGGGGCCCGGTGTACTCGTTGAGCGAGAACGTTTCTCCCGGCTTCACGAGAGCGCCGTTGACGATGTCGGCGGTCAGACGAATGTTGACACCTGACGCGTACTCGAACCCGCCTGTCGTGAACTCGCCGATGACCTCGTTGATTCCGAGCGCCTGCGCGCCTTCCGTCGTCAACGCGGGTTGCGCCTGGTCGTAGACGGCCTCGGTCGACCGCGAGTCGGAGGATCCGAGCAGAGTCGGCAACTGCTCCAACGTCTTCGGCCACTGGACGAGTTCGCCGACGACACCGGGCACCACCGTCGGCGCACCGCCTCCGAGCGCGAACGACGCATCCTTGGGCTGGGTTTCCGTCGACGCCAACTGCGGGGCGAGAATCGCGGTGGCGGCCTGCGCGTCGTATCTCTCTGCGAGAGCACCGTTTCCGTCCGGCTCGAACGAGACGACGCTCGCGATGGCGTCCGGCGCGAGGACGGCGGTGGCATTGCCTCGACCGGTGAACACGACCGGCGCGGAGACGGCCGGCGTCGCGACATCTCGGAGAACGCGGTCGACCTCGTCCTGGTGCACCGTCACATCCACCGTCTCGACCGGAAGCTCGACAGTGCCGAAAGCCCAGTTCGATTCGATCTCGTCGCGCGCCGCCGTCACGTCGACGGACTGACCCGGTGCAGGTGTCACCGCGACGGGCGTGGAGCCCTCGAAGACGACGTCGCCTTCGATCGGCTGCCGATCCGTCTGTGCGCGAATCGATTCCACGGCCGCGTCGAGCGCGGGTTCGTCGACCGTCGACTGCACACCGATCTCGCGGTCGGTGAAGAACGACGCCAGACGCGTGAAGGGGTTGATCGGCTGTGACCCGGCCCGATCGAGCGTCGACGCCCAGTCGACGTCGAGACCTGCTGCAGCAGGGACCAATTCGAGATCTTGGTCGCCGGCGACCACACGCACCGGCTGGTCGACGCGTGCGCCGAGCTCGGACTGCAGACGCGCCTCGGCGTCGTCGTGACTCAGACCGCCGACCGAGATACCGGCCACCGTGACGCCCCGGGGCACCGAGCCGTTCGTCGACAGCATGTCGGCCGTGTAGAACACCCCGAGAATCGCGATGGCGGCTCCCGCGACGACCGCGATCTTCACTCGCTTCGACGGACCGTCGGTCTCGGACTGCTGGGCCGGAGCTTTGGGCGAGGCCGGCGCGGATGTTTCGGGCTCGGGTGTTGTGGGCTCGAGTTTTTCGGTCTGGGTGGTTTCGGTCTGCGTGGTTTCGGGCCCCGGTGTTTCCGGCTGCTGCGCGTCGGACTGCGGCACTGCCGGCTGAGCTACCGTGGGCGCGGCCGAGTCGACGTCGTCCGGTGCTGCGGCGTCGGAGGGCGCGAGCGCCGAATATGCCTCGGTCGGCGGGTCGACGGGCGCCTCGTGCTGACCGGCTACGGGCTTTTCGGGAGCGGTCTCGGGGGCCGGTTCGTTCGGATCGATCGCGCGAAGGACCTCGGTGGGCGCGTCGTACGGGGGGACGTCGGGTGCGGCATCCTGGCCGGCGGAAGTACCTTCGTCGGGATCCGGCTGGTCTCCATGCCTGTCCCTACCGTCTCCACCGACGCTCACGTTCTCGGCCCTCCCGAACCCCCAGCAATCCAATCGACATCCGCCACGAAGCTTACGCGGGCGCAACCGAACCTTCGCTTCGGAGGATTGGGTCGACAATACGAAGGTGGCCCCGCACCGCTGCCGGGTCGGGGGTCAGGCAGCAGTGCGGAGCCACTCCCAGTATCGCCGGTCTTTGTGATGCGTTACAACGGACGTCGGACTGTCTCTCGAGATTCATTCGTTCGAATGAGTAACTGTCCAGATCTCTGCGCTGAGCCTGCCGACATTCGCATCATGTGTTTGCTGAAAGTTGCGGCCGCCACGGGCGAAGGTGCGCACAGTGGCCGCCGGAACGCGATGTTCAGGCACAGCCACCCAACGGCACGGCCGCACATTCACCAAATCCATGTCCGAGGCCGAGGCGTCGTACCGCCAGGGCCCGTCGATCTGCCCGAGGAAATAGCCTCCGTCAGCGGAGCGAGTCCAGACGAACGACAGGTCGGGAACAGCGGCGAACCGCTCCAGCCGACGCGCCGTGCGCTCGTCGTACAGCCGATCCGTCCGCGCGACCGCGTCGGCGAAATCGACGGGAACCGCATCCAATCGACCACCGACTCCGACCACGCCCAGCTCGAGTGCACGATCGACGGCACCCCGCATCGGGGCGCGATAGACGTACCTGTCGGCGTCCGATCTCACGGTCGGCAGATCCATAAACCCCTCGTTTGACGGATCTGCCGACCGGATCGCTCCGCCGGCTCCACTCCTGCCGACCGTCGACCCCGTGTAGGTGCGCTGACTCAGCGCTCGATGATGGCGGTCACACCCTGACCACCGGCTGCGCAGATCGAGATCAGGCCACGGCCCGACCCCTTCTCGGCGAGCATCTTGGCCAGCGATGCGACGATGCGACCACCGGTCGCGGCGAACGGGTGGCCCGCCGCGAGCGAGGATCCGTTGACATTGAGCTTGCTGCGGTCGATCGACCCGAGCGCCGAATCGAGGCCCAAGCGCTCCTTGCAGTACTCGTCGCTCTCGAACGCCTGCAACGTGGCGAGCACGACCGACGCGAACGCTTCATGGATCTCGTAGTAGTCGAAGTCCTGCAGCGTCAGACCGTTACGAGCGAGCAGACGCGGAATAGCGTAGGTCGGCGCCATCAACAGGCCGTCCTTGAACGAGCTGTTGCCGTGGATGTAATCGACGGCTGCGGTCTCGGAATCGACGAGGTGCGCGAGCACGGGCAGGTTCCGCTCGGCCGCCCACTCGTCGGTCGACAGCAACGCGGCCGACGCACCATCGGTGAGAGGCGTCGAGTTACCGGCCGTCATGGTGGCGTCGCCGAGCTTGTTTCCGAACACGGGCTTGAGCGTCGACAGTTTCTCGACGGTCGATCCGGGGCGCAGGTTGTCGTCGCGGGTGAGGCCTAGGAAAGGCGTCACCAAGTCGTCGAAGAAACCGCGGTCGTACGCGGCGGCCATGTTCTTGTGGCTGGCGGCGGCGAGTTCGTCCTGGTCCTCGCGTCGAACACCGAATTCTTTGGCGGTGATCGCGGCGTGCTCACCCATGGACAGGCCGGTCCGCGGCTCGCCGTTGCGCGGAATCTCGATGCCGAGCATCGACGGGCGGACGTTGCCGAGCAGCTTGATGCGATCGGTCGTCGACTTCGCGCGGTTGAGCGACAGCAGAAATTCGCGGAGCTCGTCGTTGACGCCGATCGGCGCGTCCGACGTGGTGTCGACGCCGCCGCCGATGCCCGCATCGATGCGGCCCGAGGCAATGGCGTCGCCGACCGCGATGACCGACTGCAGACCGGTGCCGCACGCCTGCTGCAGGTCGTAGGCCGGGGTGTACGGGCTCAGAGCGCTTCCGAGAACGGACTCACGAGTGAGGTTGAAGTCGCGACTGTGCTTCAGCACCGCGCCTGCGACGACGAGTCCGAGACGCTCCCCTTGCAGGCCGAATCGGCTGACGAGCCCATCGAGCGTGGCGGTGAGCATATCCTGGTTCGAGGCCTGTGCGTACTTCTTGTCCGAGCGCGCGAACGGGATGCGGTTGCCACCGACAATTGCGACCGGTCGTAGCTGCTTGCTTGTCACTGCGTCTCCCAACATCGCTGAAATAGCCCTGGTGGAGTTTCATCTTACTGACGAGTAAGTTGGTTGTCGACACCCGGTCGAGCGCTTCGCGGCGCCGAATGAAAGGTAGGACATGGCAGCCACCAAGGGAGCCCCAGACCTTTACTCCACGTTCCTGGCGTCCGCGCCGGGCGCGTTCATCGCCAAGCAGGCAGGACTGCCGCAGCCCGAGAAGCTGCGGCGCTACAAGGCAGGCGAACCGCCGCTGGCAGGACCCGTACTGATCGGCGGAAACGGCCGACTCGTGGAACCGCTGCGCACCCTGCTGTCCGACTACCCCCAGGCCCAGCCGCACGACGAGAAGTACGGCGCACTCGTGTTCGACGCCACCGGCATCGGTCAGGTCTCCGAACTCGAGCAGCTGTTCCAGTTCTTCCAGCCGGTCATCCGCAATCTCGCGCCGTCGGCGCGCGTCGTCGTCATCGGTACGACGCCCGAGGAGACAGCCAGCGTCGACGAGCACATCGCGCAGCGCGCCCTCGAAGGCTTCACCCGAAGCGTCGGCAAAGAGGTCAAGAGGGGTGCAACGGCGCAGCTCGTCTACATCTCCCCGAAGGCGTCGACCGGACTGTCCGGACTCGAATCGACGCTACGGTTCCTGCTGTCGGCCAAGTCGGCGTTCGTCGACGGCCAGGTCATCGCCGTCGGCGATCAGGACTCCGAAGCTCCCGCATCGTGGGACAAGCCGCTCGCAGGCAAGGTCGCCGTCGTGACCGGCGCTGCCCGCGGCATCGGCGCAACGATTGCCGAAGTACTCGCACGCGACGGCGCCACCGTCGTCGCCGCAGACATCCCGGCTGCAGGTGAAGCGCTGTCCGAGACCGCCAACAAGGTCGGCGGCACGTCGCTCGCGCTGGACGTCACTGCGGACGACGCGGGCGAGGTGCTGTCGAAGCACCTGCTCGAGCGTCACGGCGGCGCCGACATCATCGTCCACAACGCAGGCATCACCCGCGACAAGACACTCGCCAACATGGACGAGAGTCGCTGGAACTCCGTCATCGGCGTCAATCTGCTTGCGCCACAACGCATCACCGACCACCTGGTCAAGACCGGGGCGCTGAAGGAAGGCGGCCGCGTCGTCGACGTCTCCTCTATTGCAGGTATCGCGGGCAACCGCGGCCAGACCAACTACGGAACGTCGAAGGCGGGTGTCATCGGCCTCGTGCACGCGTCGGCGCCGGTGCTCGCGCAGAAGAACATCACCATCAACGCCGTCGCCCCCGGCTTCATCGAAACCGCGATGACGGCCGCCATTCCGTTCGCGACGCGCGAAGCAGGCCGACGCATGAGCTCGCTGCTGCAGGGCGGCCAGACCGTCGACGTCGCAGAAACGGTGGCGTACTTCGCCTCTCCCGCGTCCAACGCCGTCACCGGACAGATCGTCCGCGTCTGCGGCCAGAGCCTCCTCGGCGCATGAGCGTCGTCAAGCTCGACGAGCAGCCGAAGACGTCCGACATCTACGCATCGGCGGCACTGGGTGCTCTGCCGTTCCTCGGATCGAAGTCGAACTCGGTGCCCGACACCGTCTTCGAACTGAACGGCCTGCGCGTCGATCCGGACAATCTCGCCGGGTACTGCCGTGCGACGGGTCTGCGATTCGGCGACACCCTGCCGATCACCTACCCGTTCACGCTGGTCTTCCCGACGGTCATGAAACTGATGGTGTCCAAGGCGTTTCCGTTCGCGGCCATCGGATCGGTGCACGCCGAGAACGTCATCGAACAGTTTCGCGACATCTCGTCGTCGGAGCCGCTGGACGTGCGCGTGCACGCCGAGAACCTGCGCGAACACCGCAAGGGCTTGTTGGTCGATCTCGTCAGCGAAGTCAGCGTCGGGCGCGAACTGGTCTGGAAGCAGACCTCCAGCTTCCTCAGCCTGCAGAAGACCTCGCTGTCGGGTGGTCCACGTGAAGCACCGCCCGCCGACGAAGTGCCACCGCCGCCGACCCGCACCCTGCGAGTCGACCAGAAGACGATCAGCAAGTACGCGTCGATCTCCGGCGATCGGAACCCGATCCACGTGTCGACGTTGGGGGCCAAGGCTTTCGGCTTTCCGCGCACCATCGCGCACGGAATGTGGAGTGCCGCAGCGGTACTGGGCGTCGTCGAGGGTCGCGTGCCCTCGCGCGTCACGTACAACGTCCGCTTCGGCAAGCCGATCATCCTGCCCGCGACGGTCAACCTCTATGCCGAACCCGTCGAGTCCGGCTGGGATCTGTCCCTCAAGCACCCGAAAAAGGGTTACCCGCACCTGACCGCCACATTGAGGTAGGTGCCCGGCCCGAGTGCGGTGGTTTGGTCCGGTGGTCTGGGTCCCCGGAGTTCTGGGTCCCCGCAGTGACCGAATGTCACATTCGGTCACTTCGGGGCGGGGCCACCGGAGCGAGGGCGCCCCTCGGTCACTCAGAGTGACCGGAAAGCCACATTCGGTCCGAACCCCGGGCGCAAGTCCGAACCCCCGGGGCGAGACCGAACCCCCGGCCGGGCCCATCAAAGCCCACTACCCCAGGTGCGCAGTTTTCTTACCCGCCAGACCACGCCAGGCGAGGTTTTCGAGCAGGTCCGCGGCCGCGTCGACCTCGATTTCGCCACCGGCGACGCGGTCCGCGACGGCTTCACCCGCCCCGACGAGGGCGACGGCCATGAGGCCGAAATTCTGGCCCGGCTCCGGGTCCTTCGTGCTCATCTCGAGCAGTCCGGCGGTCAGTTCGATGAGCCGATCACGACTGCTCTGCACCTGCGACGCGAAGGCCGACTGTCCGATGGCCTGCCGGTACAGCACCATCCAGGACTTTCGGTGTTCGCCGACGAAGCCGAGGAAGCCGAGGAGTGCGCGTCGTAGCTGCTCGCGCGGAGTGAGCGTCGGGTCGGCGGCAGGGGTGAGTGCCTCGACGAACTTGACGCCCTCCCGGTTGATGCACGCGGCGAACAGTTCGTCCTTGGATCCGTAGTACAGGTACAGCATCGGCTTGGAAATCGACGCCTTCTTGGCGATCGCATCCATCGAGGTCTCGTGAAAACCGTTGTCGGAGAACACATCGACCGCCGCGTCGAGCATCTGCTGCTCCCGGACGGCACGGGGCAATCGCTTGGAGCCGCCAGCCATGTGTCCTCCCAAACAACGTCGAACACATAACCTTACTCCACGGTAAGGAGGCCTACGTCACTACGAGCGTTCGAAGAGCCCGTGAAATCTAGCAGGCACCCTTGAACTGGGCCACAGTGGCAGCCGACCGATCGACCTGCGCGGCAGGCAGACGCCCCGTCGCGACGGCTTCCTCGAGGTTGTCGAGCACTGCGGGCACGTCGTCGGTCGTCAGCCACAACGCCACGTCGGCGCCCGCGACCAAGGCGGACTCGACGGCTGCGACGATGCCCAGCCGATCCGTGATCGCGGCCATGCCGCTGAGGTCGTCGGTGAAGATCGGCCCGGTGAACGGTGCAGCGCCGTATCCGACGCCGTCGCGCAGCAACTTCATCGCGGCGGGGCTGATGCTGGCCGGGTATCCGGGATCGGTCAGACCGGGAACGTCGAGGTGCCCGACCATGATTCCGACACCTGTCTGGGAGAGAGCCTGATAGGGAAGCAGATCGGACTGACGCAGCTGTTCGAGCGGAGGCGTCGTCACAGCACCGGTGTGCGAATCGCCGGAGCCGGAGCCGTGGCCGGGAAAGTGCTTGATGACGGGCTGAACTCCCGCGTCGCGCAATCCCTGGGCGTACGCCCCGGCGTAGGCGATGACCTCCTGCGGATCCTCGGAGTACGAACGGTCACCGATGACCGAATCGTCGGGCTGGCCACTGACGTCGACGACGGGAGCGAAATCGACGGTGATGCCGAGCTCCTTCAGCTCGGTGCCGCGTTCGAGGGCCATCTGATACGTCTGATCCGGCGTCATCGTCCGGGCTGTTTCGCGCGCCGACGGATCGGGACCCAACAGATCTTCGACGCGTGAGACCCTGCCGCCCTCTTCGTCGATCGTCACCATCGGGGGAACCGCGGCCGCCGCGTCGATCTCGGGTACTTGGCCGTAGGCGAGCGTCGACGAATCGGTCCAACTGCCGATGAAGATTCCGCCGACCTGCTCACGGGACATGATGTCGACGGCGTCGGCAGTTCCGGTGACGCCGACCGTCAACAGCTGCGCGAGACGCTGGCGTTCGGTGAGGGTTCCGACGAACGTCGCACACGCGTCGACCGGCGGCGGAACGACTTCGCTTGTCGTACCGGTCGGTTCGGCGACGGGGACGGGCGAGGACGTGGCAATCGGCGCCGACTCGGAGCTCTGACTACTGCATCCGGTGACGACACCGACCCCGAGCACCACGGCGAGAACGGGCACGGGCGAACGGAACTTCCTCATGACATTCGACCGTAGCGGAGCGGACCGTACCCACGCGATCCCGCGTCCGAACGAGATAACCTTGGACAAAAGCGACATCAGAAGGGAAATTCGATGCCTTCGGACCTGATCCTCATCGCCTACGACGGCTCCGACAACGCCAAACGCGCCATCGAGTACGCAGGCCGCTTTCTGACGACGCGGCGGGCTGTCGTCGTCACCGCATGGGAGCCGATGGTGCGCCAAGCCGCGCGCATGTCGGGACTCTCGGGCGTCATGCAGCCCGAATGGGTTCCCGACGACCAGGCCGAGGACGTCGCGCTGACCGACGCGAAGGTGACCAACAACGAAGGCGTCGCACTCGCAGAACGAGCGGGTCTGGAAGTCGAGGGCAGCTGCGCCGAATGCACGACGGCGATCTGGAGCGCCATCGTCGAGAAGGCCGACGACGTCGACGCCGACATCATCGTCACCGGCACTCGCGGCACGACGGGGCTCCGTTCGTTGCTCCAGAGTTCCGTCGCCGATCATGTGCTGCGCCACAGTCATCGACCGGTGTTGATCGTCCCTCCGGGCAAGTAACGCAGGTTCGCGGTCGCCTGAACCGCGCGTGCACCCGGGCGTCCACGCGTTCGGGTGATACCGTGAGCCGCGCGCGATCGTTTGTCCCCGGCGCCTGTCGACGAAAGTGGAGAACCGAGATGAAGTTCGCTGTCCCGGGAGTTGTTGCTGCGGTGGTCGGCGCGGTGCTGGGCGCCGGTGTCGTGTTCGGAGTGACTGCGGCGGCGTCGGACAACACCCGTCCCGACATCGATCGTTCCGGAAATGCCGACTCCTCGCTGCTGAACCAGGTTGAGTACGGCAGCCGCTGACGCTCCTGCTTCGATCTCTTCCGAACCACTCGGTCGACGGTGGCTGCTCGGCGTCTCCGCCCTCGCGTTCCTTCTCACCTTTCTCCAGGTTCCCGGCTTCACCGTTGCGGACACCAAATACGACCTGACCCAGAACCCGCTGGGCTTCCTCGCGCGCGCTGCGCATCAATGGACGTCGCAGGCGCCGCTCGGTCAGGTTCAGAATCAGGCGTACGGCTACTTCTTTCCGCACGGAGCGTTCTTCGCGCTCGGTGATGTTCTGTCGATTCCGCCGTGGGTCACACAGCGCATCTGGTGGGCACTGCTGCTGATCGCGGGTTTCTGGGGAATCGTTCGACTTGCCGAGGCGATCGGTGTCGGAAGCCGCAGCTCGCGCATCGTCGCGGCGTTCGCATTCGTTCTGTCGCCGCGCGTGATCACGACTCTGGCGTCGATCTCGTCGGAGACGATGCCGATGATGCTCGCGCCGTGGGTGCTTGTTCCGATCGTGTGGGCGTTCCGTCCGGGTTCCGACAGGTCGCCTGCACTCCGCAAGCTCGCCGCGCAGTCGGCCGTCGCCGTCGCGCTCATGGGTGCCGTCAATGCCGTTGCGACGGCGGCCGCGTGCCTCGTCGGCGTCGTCTGGGTACTGTGCCACCGACCGAACAGTCGCTGGATCCGGTTCTGCGCGTGGTGGGCAGGCTTCCTCGTCTTCGCGACACTGTGGTGGATCGTCCCGCTGCTGCTACTGGGCAGCGTCAGCCCGCCGTTCCTCGACTACATCGAATCATCCGGCACCACGACGCAATGGGCGTCGCTCGCCGAAATTCTGCGCGGCACGAGCAGTTGGACGCCGTTCGTCTCCCCCGAGCGCGTGGCCGGCGCAGTGCTGGTCACTCAGCCGGCGGCCGTCGTCGCGACGGGTGTCGTCGCAGCGGCAGGCGTCATCGGCCTCGCGATGCGGTCCATGCCTGCCCGGGGACGCCTCACCGTTCTGCTGTTCGTCGGTATCGTCGGACTGACCGCGGGCTACGTCGGTGACCTGAGCTCGCCGATCGCGGACTCCGTCCGACTCTTCCTCGACACGGCAGGCGCTCCCCTGCGCAACGTGCACAAGCTCGAGCCGGTCGTTCGAATCCCGTTGGTACTCGGGCTCGCTCACCTCCTGGCACGTGTTCCGCTGCCCGGCTCCGCGCCGTTCCGGACGTGGACCACAGCGATCGCACACCCCGAACGCGACAAGATGGTCGCCGTCGCCGGGCTCGTCCTCGTCGCTCTGACGTTCTCGACGTCACTCGCCTGGACCGGCAAGCTCGCCCCTCGCGGTGCCTATCAATCCATTCCGCAGTACTGGCACGATGCGGCCGACTGGCTCACCGAGAACGCGTCGGGAACGAGTCCCGACGGCTCCGACGCCGACCGCGCCCTCGTCGTCCCCGGCGCACCCTTCGCCCTGCAGACGTGGGGCCTGACCCGCGACGAACCGCTTCAAGCATTGGCGACGACGCCCTGGGCCGTGCGTGATTCGGTGCCGCTCACCCCTCCCGGCGCGATTCGCGCGCTCGACTCCGTCCAACGCCTCATCGCCGACGGTTCCCCGTCGGCAGGTCTCGCGGACACGCTGCGCGGCCAGGGAATTCGCTACGTCGTCGTGCGGAACGATCTGGAACCGGAGACCTCTCGTTCCACCCGTCCCGTGCAGGTGCATGCGGCACTCGACGGATCCCCAGGACTGACGCGCGTCGCCGAGTTCGGTGACGAGATCGCCCCCGGCACGGTGGAGGGCGTCACCGTCGACGGCGATCTACGGCCCCCGTACCCGGCAATCGAGATCTACGAAGTCGAGTCGACGGCAGGGGTGTCCGGCCCCTACGCCGTCGACCTGGATCGCGTGCCGTTCGTGCAGGGCGGCCCGGAATCGGTGCAGCGCTTGAACACTCGTCGCAACTCCGGCGCTCCGGACCCGGTCCCTGCCGGTCCCGTCATCCTCGCATCCGACGCGGCCGCCGCGGGCATGGACGTCGACACGGTCACCGTGACGGACACCCCGATGAATCGGGAAACGGATTTCGGGCAGGTCGACGACCACAGTTCCGCGCTGCGTTCGATCGACGAACCGCGACGGTCGCTCAACGAAGTGCCCGACTATCCGGTCGACGGCGCCGACACGGTGAACGCGGAATGGGAGGGCGCGACCATCACCGCGTCGAGCTCCGCCTCGGATTCGACGCAGATCGGTGGCACGAAGCCCGGCAGTGGCGTCGCGGCAGTCGTCGACGGCGACCTCGCGACGGCCTGGGTGTCCAACGGCATCGAAAGCGCTGTGGGACAGTGGCTTCAGGTCGACTTCGACACTCCGATACGCGGTGGACTGCTCCATCTGCGCACGAGTCCCGGCACCATCGGCGACCCCGTGAAGTGGCTCGAAATCACCACACCGAACGGCAGCACCGCGGCCCGCGTCGACAGGCCGGGTGACCCGTTGACGGTGTCGCTTCCCGGTGGCTCCACGCCCTGGGTGCGAATCACTGCGAAATCGACAGTCGACGGCACCCGAGGAAGCCAGTTCGGCATCAGCGAGCTGTCCGTCGACGACTACTCCGATCGCGATGCGCCGCAACAGGTGTCGATCGTTCACCGTGCGGTACTCCCTCCCGTGACCGACGGTGCGCGCGTGAAGGAGTGGGACCTCGGCCAGGAATTCCCCGGTCGCCCTGGATGCCTCGACACCGCCGATCGCATCCGCTGCAGCAGCGGCCTGTCGCAGCAACCCGAGGAACTGGGCAGGTTCTCGCGAACGTTGTCGGTTCCCATCGGAACTGCGGTGTTGCCGGAACTGACGCTGCGCACTCGACAGAGCCCCGAGCTGGAAGCGCTTCTGTCTCAACCCGATCGGCCTACGACGAGTGGCGCGTCGGACGTCGGCGATCTGCACGGCTCGGCGTTCGCGGCCACCGACGGCGACGACCGCACGTCGTGGACGGCACCGCAGAAGAGCGTCGAGAAGCGAGCGGGAACTCAACCGACCCTGACGATAGATCTGCCCGAGCCGACCCTCGTCGACGGTCTCACCCTGACGCCGAGCGTCGGCACCCTACCCGCGCACCCGACGCGCGTGGCCGTGAATCTCGGTGCCGGACCGCAGGTTCGGGACGTGGACACGGACGGGACCACGACCGTCGACCTCCAGCCACGGGTGACCGACCGTATCGTGCTGTCGATCGTCGACTGGGACGACGTGTTGGACCGGAACTCACTCGGCTTCATCGTCCCGCAGCCGCCGGGTCTCGCCGAGGTGACGGTCCTGTCCGGTGGACAGGAAGTCGGCACAGCTGCCGATGGGTTCGCTGCAGGCTCCGCTCCGGCGAATACGAACGGGGTCGCTCCTGCGGGCTCTGCTCCCGCGAACGAGGACCGCGAGATCACCGTCGGATGCGACGTCGGACCGATCGTGTCGATTGCCGGGCAGACCACCCGCGCGTCGGTGACCGCGACGGCAGAACAATTCCGTTCCGGTGCACCGCTGCAGGCGACGATGTGCGAGGGTGTGTTCCCGGTCCCGAACGACAGGCTCAACCCGACCCCGCTGCCGGAAGGTCGACAGGACGTCGTCGTCGATCCGGGTGCGGCGTTCGTCGTCGACGGAATGCGCCTGCGCACCATGCCCGTTCCTGCATCTGCAACCGATCGTTCCGCAGGCTCCACTGCTGCCGAGACCACGCAGGCGAACACCCCCCGCCAGGTGGCGACGTCGGCGTGGGAAGAGAACCACCGTGAGATCCAGCTGAGCGACTCGACGACCGATCAGCTCCTCGTCGTCCCCGAGAGCAGCAACATCGGTTGGCGCGCAACGACTCCCGACGGCACCGTACTCGAACCCGTCGTCGTGAACGGGTGGCAGCAGGGCTGGACCGTTCCCGCAGGAGTCACTGCGGTGACGCTCGATTACCCGTCGGACACGTGGTACCGCCTCGGCATCTTCGGCGGCCTGTTGCTGCTGATCCCGTTGACGTTCTTCGCTTTCCTTCGGAGCCGAGAGACCGACGCACCCGCCCCGGCGCCCTGGCGCAGTCCGATACTCGCCTGGACGTTCCTACTCGTCGCAGCAGCGGTCGTCGCGGGTATCGCCGGGGTCGTCACGACGGCGGCTGTCGGTGCACTCGGCTGGTGGCTGGGCCGACGCTACGGACCGGACATCGCCGCGACGACGCTCGTCGCCACTGCAGGCGTCGGCACCCTGCTCTCGATGGGTCTGCTGTCCAAGGGGCCGTGGCGCGACGCGGACGGCTACGTCGGGCATTCGTATCTCGTGCAGTTCTCCGCACTCGTCGGCATCGCGGCTTTGGCGGTGAGTGCGCTTCGCACCCGTGCGTGAAAAGTTGCTCCATGGACCGACTTACCGCGCACGGGTGCGCAGCGCCCGCCTCGCCGGCTCCTCGATCAAGGCGTAGCTCGCCGCGGCGACCGGAATCGACAGGCCGACGGTCACGACCAACACCAACAGGAAATGGCCGGAGAACGGGATGAGACCGAACACCGGGAAGACCATCGCCAGCACGACGAGATGCCAGATGAAGATGCCGTAGGACCAACGGCCGAGCGCGAGCGTCACCGGATGTTCCAGCACGCGGTGCTTCCGACCTTCGTCGGCAAGGACGAGCGGCGACAACATCGCGAACGCGAGGATCGCGCCCAGCGTCACCTTGACCGCGAACTGCCACGGCTCGGGACGCACCAATCCTTCCGGCCCGGCGAGAGGCGTCGCCGACAGGGCGAACGCCACCACCGCGATGGACGCGGCAAACACCCTGTGCCCCATGACGCGATGCATCCACGTCCTGGAACTCGTCGAATACTCGGCCAGCAGCATGCCCGCCGCGAACCAGGCGAAGTAGCCGGGTAGCCAGTTGTCGTGGTGGATGGCGTCGGGCGTCGACACCGGGATGAACGCCCAACTCAGACTCGCGAGAGCGACGACGAACAGCACCGGCCGTCGGAATCGTGCTCGATCACCACGCAGTCCGAGCATCGACACGGCGATGAGCGGCAGCACCAGGTAGAACGCCACCTCGACCGACAGACTCCACATCTGAGTCATGCCCTCGGTGAGCGTCAACGGCACGAACACCTGTGTCAGAGACAGATTCGCCGCCCACACCCGCCAACTGCTTCCCGTGTTCGGCAGGAACAACAGCACCAGCGTCACGACGACCCAGTACGCGGGCAGAATGCGGACCGCCCTCGACCAGAAGTACCGCAGGATGGGTTGGGCCTGGCCGAGGCCCCGTGCGTGAGCCGCATGCGGCCGCCACAGCAGAAAGCCCGACAGCGCGAAGAACAACGCGACGGCGAGATCGAATCGTCCCCAGATGCGGCCCAGGACGGCCGAGTTCGCGGCACCGGTCTGGAACGCGACGTGCGTGACGATGATCCCGATGGACGCGAAGGCGCGCATCCCCTCCAGCGAGGGGATGAAACCGCGCAACGGAACGACTTCGCGCGGAACGGAGACAGTCGGTGTACTCATCGTCGACCAGTCAAGCACTTACGTTCGTGAAAGTTGACCATGATCGGGCGTGCCCGCGACTGCGACGCGTGATCACTGTTACTGTCACCTGCGACGTGGCGATACCAATCGGACACTCCAGGTCGGGGACGCGGGCGTTACCCGAGCTGACGGGGGTGGAAGCAGCGGCACGCCGGGAAATAAGACTAAGGAGACTGTCACATGGCGGAGCGCTCAGGGCCGAGCCGGATTGTTGCCCTCGTTCTCGTTGGCCTGGGTGCATTCCTCGTGATCGCCGCGATTCTGATACCGACCTACACGGTGTCGCGCCTCGAGAAGACGCCACTGGACCTCGAGGTCACGACGGTGTCGACCGGAACGGGCAGCGTGCTCAACGCCGCATCGCTCACCGCGGGTCGCGCACAGGTCGACCAGAACGTTCCGCTCGTGTCGCAGCGTTTCGTCACCGTCGAGGAGCCGTCGGGCGCAACGGACATGACGCTGCAGGCCGGACAGACGTTGCGCCGCAGTGACAAGCAGGGCGACACCGGCCTGCTGACCGCGACCGTCGACCGCGTCACCGTCGACCGCGTCAGCTCGATGCCCGTCGACGATCCGATCGGCAGCATCCAGGTGCAGGGTGACAAGCCCGCCGAGGAAGTGCAGCACACGGGCCTTCAGTACAAGTTCCCGTTCAACGCCGAGCAGAAGAGCTACCCGTTCTTCGACATCAACGCTCGCGCGTCGAAGGACATCGATTTCGTCGAAGAGACCGAGATCAACGGCACCAAGGTCTACAAGTACCAGCAGGACGTCGGACCGGTCGATCTGTCGACGGTCGTCAACACCCCGACCAACAAGGTCACGCTGCCTGCCGCGACGTGGGGCGTCGAGGGCGGCGAGGCTCCGGTCACGATGACGCGCTGGTACGAGAACACGCGCACGGTGTGGGTCGAGCCGGAGACCGGCGTCATCGTCAAGGGCGAAGAGCAGGTCCACCAGTACTACTCGCGCACCGCGGGCCAGCCCGAGGTCGACGTCCTGAACGCCCCGATCGCGTTCGACGAGAACACCGTCGAGTACCAGATCCAGCAAGCCAAGGACGGTCAGGACAAGCTGTCGCTGTTCGGCCGCACGCTCCCGATCATCGCGGGCATTCTCGGAGTCATCTCACTGATCGCAGGCATCCTGCTCGGCCTGCGCGGCGGCCGTGGCCCGCGTCAGCCTGCACGCACCGGCGGACCGCAGCGCACCGACGACGGCGGCTACGCCCCGCGCACCGAGCCCGTCGGCCGCGACTGGACGACGGACCGGACCGAGGAAATCCCCCGTACGAATCTGTCGAAGGAGTAGGCGACTTCGTCACCCGTGAGTGGGAATGTATAGCCCGCTATACATTCCCACTCACGGGCGCGACGCGCCTACCGCGACCGCGCTCATCACCGCCGCACACACCGCGGCGACGGACGCCGCGACGGTGACGAACTGGACCACCGTCGACGCCACCGTCACCAGAAGCACCACCTCGACGACGAGGCCGACCCAGGCGACGGCCGCGAGGCGAGTTCTGTTGCCCGCGATGGCCCACAGCAATCCGCTCTGCAACACCGCGAGGCACGCTCCCTGCAGCGCGAAGATCCACACGTACCCCTTGACCGGCGCATAGGCGTCGCCGACGAGGAGCGGCAACAGAGGCGACGCGACGGCACACCCCACGACGAGCACGGCCCCGATTCCGGCGACGACCGCAAGCGCGGATCGAAGCGCCGACGCGGACTGCTTCGGGTTCGCCATTCTCGGATACAGCACGACGCCGACGGCTTGAGGCAGCCAGAACGCGGCCTTCGTCGCGACCGCACCGAGCGCGTAGAGACCGGCTTGGTCGTCGTCGAGCAACGCCTTCACGAGCACGAGATCGACCGAGGACAGCAGGATCAACGCCAGTTGCACCTGAGATGCGGCGAGCACCTCGACGACGCTGAGCCGGGATGTCGACGGCCCAGTCGTCGTTCGAGTCGCAAGCCGAGCGCCGACGGCCACGATCGACGTTCCGACCGCACTGGCCGCCAGGACGATGCCCGGCCCACCTCCGAACGCCAGTACGACGACCGCGGGCACGACCTTGCCGAGACCCGCGGCAGCCAACACGATGCTCAACGTCCCGAAACGCGCAGAACCTTGCAGCAACCCCTGTTCCGTCGCCAACACGACCAGCACGGGCGCGACGACCAACGCCGACACCGTCGCCAGCACGCCCGTCTGCAGCGCCCAGGCGACGACCGGCGACGCGACCAATGCCAGGACCGCGACGACGGCAGCGGACCGATATCCGAGCGACCGCAGCTCACCGCTGTTTTGCCCCCGCACGACGTCACGCGCGACGACGGACTGCAGCGCGAGCGCAGGCACCGCGAGGACCAACTGCGCGGCGAGCAGACTCGCGAACTCGGCGTAGCCGGCGAGGCCGAGGAAACGGCTGGCAGGCAGGTGAAGCAGGTACGACGCGGCGTTGGCCGCCATCGACCCGGCCGTGACCATCGACATCCCGGCGACCGCCGAGGTGCTGACGGTGCGGGACGGCATGGGGACACGGTATAGGGTCCCGTGAGTGGCGTGGACGCAGCGCGGCCGGACGGCCGCACCGGCAGCGTTCAGCCTGATCCTCGCGCTCGCCGTCGTCGGGCCCCTTCTCGGCCCGGGCTACCTGCTGATGCGCGACGCGGTCAGCACCCCTCGCTCATACCTGACCGACGCCGCTCTCGGCACGACCGACGCCGCCGCCCGAGCGGTGCCGCAGGACGCGTTCGTGGCGACGCTGTCGACCGTCGTCGACGGCGGGATCGTCGTCAAGACCGTGCTGCTGCTCGCGCTGTGGCTGGCCGGGTGGGGTGCAGCGCAGATGGTGCGGGCGCTGCTTCCCGTCGCGTCGACGCCCGCGCTGCTGACGGCGTCGACCGTCGCCATCTGGAACCCGTACGTGGCCGAGCGCCTACTGCAGGGGCATTGGTCGCTGCTGGTCGGCTACGCCGCAGTGCCGTGGACTGTCTGTGCCGCCCTGACCCTTCGCCGACGCGGCCGCTGGGCCTCGCTGGCAGCCTGTCTCGCCGCTGCGGGTCTGACGCCGACGGGTGCGTTGCTCGCGGCGTCGGTCGCGATCGTGCTCGCGGTGACCCCGGGCGGCGTGCATCGCGCCCGCCGAACCGTCGTGACGCTCGTGCTGGCCGTCGCGGCTTCGCTGCCGTGGCTCGTCGCGACCGTCGTGTCCGGAGGCGGAACCGAGGGCAGCGACCCGGCCGGAGTCGCAGCATTCGCGGCCCGCGCCGAACCGGGCCTCGGCACGATCGGCAGTCTCGCCGGACTCGGCGGCATCTGGAACTCCGACGCCGTCCCGCAGACTCGCACGTCCGTGTTCGCGCTGTTCGGAACGATGTTGCTGCTAGCAGTCGTCGCGCTGGGTCTCGCACCGCTGTGGCGGCGTCGACGCAACCCGTACGTGCTCGCGCTGGGTGTCGTTGCGGCTGTCGCAGTTCTGGGCCCCACGCTGGGCGCGACCGGCCCAGGCCTGCGCGTCGGCGCATGGGCTGTCTCGAACGTCCCCGGCGCGGGACTGCTGCGCGACGCCCAGAAGTGGGTCGGGTTGGCGATGCCGTTCTACGCACTCGCGGCCGCGGCCGGAGTCGTCTGGGTCGGTGTGCGACTGCGCAATCGATGGCTGCCTGCGGCCGCCGCGATGCTGGCCGTCGTCGTCGCGCTGCCCGACCTGGTGTGGGGCGTCGCCGGGCAGGTCGAGCCGGTTCGCTATCCGTCGTCGTGGACCGCCGTCGCCGAACGACTCGAGAACGAAGCGGGCGATGTAGCCGTCCTCCCCGCGGGCATGTTCCGTATCTTCCCGTACAGCGGCGACGCTCCCGTGCTGGATCCGGCGCCGCGCATGCTGCCGCTCGACGTGCTGCAGACCGGCGAACTGATCGTCGCGGGCGGCACGGTCCGCGGTGAAGGATCACGCGCGGAGGACGTCGAGTCCGTGCTGATGGCCGGCGGCGACGTCGAACGACTGCGAGAACTCGGTGTCGCGTGGGTGTTGGTGGAACGTACGACGCCCGGACAGCTCGGCGACTCGCAGCGCACGCTGGACCAGCTCGAGAACGTCTACTCGGACGACGAATTGGCGTTGTACCGCGTTCCGGACGCATGGGAGAGAGCTCGATCGTCGGCCAACTGGTTGGTCGGCGCGGCACATCTGGTGTGGATCGCGCTGCTCGTCGGCGGGGTGAGCGTCGCGGTCTACAGACGCAAGACCTGAGCCGGCCCGGGCGACACCAGCCCGGACACGTGCGCACCCGTCGTCGACGCCTCGAGAACGTTGTGCACGCCGTGCGCGCATTGCTCCCACGAGAACTCCCGCGCGCGGACGCGTGCCTTCTCACCGAGATCGGCACGCAGGTCGGCGTCGAGCAGAAGATCGGCCACGGCATCGGTCAACGCAGGAACGTCACGCTCGGCCTCGTCGGAGCCGACGAGCAAACCCGTCACGCCGTCGATGATGGAGTCCGTGAGGCCCTTCGAGCTGCGGTATCCCACCGTCGGAACACCGTGCTGAGCCGCTTCGACGACGGCGAGACCCCACCCCTCCTTGCGCGACGGCATCACATGCACCCACGACTGCCCGAGGAGTTCGTGTTTGCGAGCCTCGTCGACGTGGCCGTGGAAGGTGACTGCGTCGTCGATGCCGAGTTCGGTGGCGCGCTGCCGCAGGTTGTCTTCCCACCAACCGCCGCCGATGACGTCGAGATGTAGGTCCGGAACACGCGGCCGCAGGGCGGCGACGGCGGCGAGCGCGTCCTCGATCTGCTTGTGCGGCACCAGACGCGACAGCACGGACAGCGACGGATGAGCGGATCGAACGTCCTCGGGGGCCTCGGGCGGAAGCGCGTCGACGCCGTTGCGAACGACGGCGATGCGGTCACGATCGACCCCGAGGGCAACCAGCTCGTCGGCCGACGGCAGCGACACCGTCAAATATTGATTGCGTCGATGCACCCGCGGCGACACGACACTCTCGAGCCACCAGCCGAGCTTGGCCATCAGCGGACCCGCTACCGGCCACTGCTCGCGATGGCAGTGATGCACCAGCAACGTCACCGGGGCGGCCGCGGCGAGGCGCGAGAAGAAGGGAATGCCGTTCTGGGTGTCGACGACGGCGTCGGGCCGGATTCCGCGCAGAGGCCCGAACCCGAGCCGACCAGCGACGATGGCAGCCAGAGCCCGCGGGTACACGCTGAGACGACCACCCCCGCGACTGATGCGGATGCCGTCGACCATCTCCTCGGCGGGAGCCCCCGGGTACGACGCCGTCCGCAGCGTCACTCGAACTCCGCCTCGCGCCAGACCCGCGCCTACCTGCTCGAGGTAGCGCTCGCTGCCCCCACCTTGCGGGTGGCCGGTATCTCGCCAGCAGAGCAGCAGCACCTCTTGCACAGCTTCCCCCATTACGGCCACGAAACACGAACTCGAAACACCCTAGCGGTTCGTCCGGCCCAGCGAAGCTCGACGCGTCAGCTTCACATACTCTTTCTGCTCGTGTCGTACTTCAGGAGCCGCAGGTCCGGGGTCACCCGTTACTTCGCGAAACGCGCGACACTGCGTCGATCGGTGAGCCTGCTGAAGGACTTCGGCCACGAACAGACCGCCCCCGACATCTTCTACGGCGCACTCGCCCGCGACTCCGTCGAGCTGATCGGTGACCTCTACCGCGGCCTGACCGGTGACGAGCTGCGCGACCGCGTCGTCGTGGATGTCGGTGGTGGTCCCGGCTACTTCGCCCAGGTGTTCCTCGACAGCGGCGCCCGGTACCTCCCGGTCGAACCGGACCCCTCCGAGATGCACGCCGCAGGACTGCAGGTGCACGGCAGCGTGCGCGGTTCCGGGATGGCACTGCCGTTCCGCGACGACAGCGTCGACATCTGTTTCTCGTCGAACGTCGCCGAACACGTGCGTGAACCGTGGACGATGGCCGAGGAGATGCTCCGCGTCACCAAACCCGGTGGCCTGATGGTGCTGTCGTACACGCTCTGGCTCAGCCCGTTCGGCGGTCACGAGACCCGGCCGTGGCACTACGTCGGCGGTCGATACGCCGCCGAACGCTACCGCCGAAAGCACGGCCGCGACCCGAAGAACCTCTTCGGAGAATCCCTGTTCGACATCGGTGCCGCCGACGGATTGCGTTGGGCGCGAAGCACTTCCAACGGTGATCTACTCGCGGCATTCCCTCGCTACCATCCGCGGTGGGCCTGGTGGCTCATCGACATCCCGTTCGTTCGGGAGCTACTCGCGAGCAATCTCGTCGTGGTCCTGCGGGCTTCCTAGAACCGAGCGCGGGCACCGGTACCGTGGAACGATGACTGCGCTGGCATTGGACATCGGAGGAACGAAGATGACCGCGGCGGTCGTCGCCGAGGACGGGCGCCCCGGCGAAGCACTGGAAGTTCCGACGCCCCGGACGGACGTCTGGAAGGCCTGTTCCGAGCTGCTCGACGCGGTAGCCGTCGGCAGCGACATCGACCGCGTCGGAATCGCGTGTTCCGGGCCTGTCGACACCGTCGCCGGATCCGTCGCACCGATCAACATCCCGGAATGGAAGGACGGCTTCGGCCTCGGCGAAGCGGTAGAAAAGCAGTTTCCCGACGCGTCGGTGACGGTCGCCATGGACGGCGGATGCGCCGCGCTCGGCGAGCACAAGTTCGGCGCTGCGCAAGGCGTCGACGACGTGTTGAGCATCGTCGTGTCCACCGGGATCGGCGGCGGCCTTGTTCTCGGCGGTGAGATCGTGCACGGACGCAGCGGAAATGCGGGCCACATCGGCCACATCGTCGTCCCCGGTTCGACGACGCCGTGCACGTGCGGCGGCCTCGGCTGCGTCGAAACGGTGTCCAGCGGGCCGTCCGCGGTGCGCTGGGCTCAGGAACAGGGATGGGAAGGCTCGACGGGCGCCGAGCTGGCCAGGTCCGCGGGGGACGGTGACGTCGTCGCGATCACGACGCTGCAGCGCGCGGGCGTCGCCTTGGGGCAGGCCATCGCGTCGGCGGTGGCGCTGGTGGACGTGAACCTCGTCGTCATCGGGGGCGGATTCGCGCAGGCCGGGCCACCGCTGTGGGATCCGATCAAGGAGTCGGCGGCACTGCACGCGCGACTGCGCTTCCTCGACGACCTCGCCATCGTGCCCGCGAAACTCGGCGGGGCCGGGACGCTGACGGGCGCGGCGGTTCTGGCGGCTGCGCCACCCGTGATGCTCCTATGAGTGTCAACTGCTGATTTTCTGTGTGAGTAGCTGGAACATTTCGCGGGCGACGGCTCGTTTGAGGCAGCGGATGATGTCGCGTTTGCTTTTGCCTTGGGCGAGTCGTTT